>CANHKZ010000016.1 GCA_947461425.1 Flavobacteriaceae bacterium
GAAGCTTTAGTTGGTGCTGATATTTTCTTAGGTTTGTCCTCTGGTGATATTATGTCTCCAGAAATGTTGTTGTCGATGGCAAATCATCCAATTGTTTTTGCCATGGCAAATCCGACGCCAGAGATTGATTATAATCTTGCAATAGCAACTAGAAAGGATGTTATCATGGCAACAGGAAGATCTGATTTTCCTAATCAAGTAAATAATGTTCTTGGATTTCCATACATATTTAGAGGTGCTTTGGATGTTCGTGCTACTAAAATTAATGAGGCTATGAAAATGGCAGCAGTTAGGGCATTGGCCGCTTTGGCAAAAGAAAACGTACCAGAACAAGTCAATATTGCTTATGGAGTAACTAAACTTACTTTTGGAAGAGACTACATTATTCCCTCTCCTTTTGATCCAAGATTAATTACAGTGGTAGCACCTGCTGTTGCTAAAGCCGCTATGGATTCAGGAGTTGCATTGAACCCAATTACAGATTGGAATGAATATGAGGAGTCCCTTTTAGAACGTTTAGGAAATGACAATAAAATGGTTCGTTTGATTTCGGATAGAGCCAAAAGAGATCCAAAACGTATTGTTTTTGCGGAAGCAGATCATTTAGATGTGTTAAAAGCGGCTCAGATAGTTCATGAAGAAGGAATTGGTTTCCCGATATTATTGGGCGACAGAGATCTTATTTTAGAATTAAAAACTGAAATTGGTTTTGATGCAGATGTTACTATAATTGACCCAAAAGTTAATGAAGAACAAGAACGAAGAAACCGATTTGCTTCTGTATACTGGCAAACCAGACAAAGGAGAGGGATTTCTTTTTTAGATGCCCAAAAATTAATGCGCGAAAGAAACTATTTTGCTGCTATGATGGTGAATGAGGGCGAAGCTGACGCACTAGTTTCAGGTCATTCAAGAAGTTATCCATCAGTTGTAAAACCAATGTTGCAATTAATTGAAAAAGCGCCAAACGCTTCAATTGTAGCTACTACAAATTTGATGTTAACAGCAAGAGGACCAATGTTTTTATCTGATACAGCAATCAATATCAATCCTTCTGCAGATGATTTAGCAAAGATTGCAATAATGACTGCCAAAACGGCTAAGATGTTTGGTGTAGAACCTGTAATTGCAATGGTCTCTTTTTCCAATTTTGGTTCATCAACTAGCGAAAGTGCTGCAAAAGTTAGACAAGCGGTCGCTTATTTGCATAAAAATCATCCTGATCTTATAGTAGATGGTGAAATTCAAGCTGATTTTGCCTTAAATCAAGAAATGCTTGAGAAAAAATTCCCATTTTCTAAGTTAGCAGGAAAAAAAGTAAATACCTTAATTTTCCCCAATTTAGAGTCGGCTAACATAACCTATAAATTATTAAAAGAGTTAAATAATGCAGAGTCAATTGGACCTATAATGTTAGGTATGGGAAAACCTGTACACATATTTCAGTTAGGAGCTAGCGTTGAAGAAATGGTTAACATGTCCGCTATTGCAGTTATTGATGCTCAAGAAAAACAGAAAAAGTAAGTACTAAATTATTCATCTCAAACTACATTATGATAGCACACATACAAGGTAAATTAGTCGAAAAAAATCCAACAGAGGTTGTAATAGACTGTAATGGAGTTGGTTATCATATCAATATTTCGTTGCATACGTATTCTTTACTTCCTAATTCAGATCAAATTAAATTGTTTACCTATCTTCAAATCAAAGAAGATGCGCATACATTATTTGGTTTTTTTGAAAAATCGGAAAGAGAAATATTTAAAATGTTGTTATCTGTATCTGGAATTGGCGCAAGCATAGCCAGAACAATGTTGTCTTCTTTAGAACCCAAACAAATAATTCAAGCTATCGCATCTGGCGATGTAGGAACGGTGCAATCTATAAAAGGAATTGGTGTAAAAACGGCACAAAGAGTAATTCTCGATTTGCAAGACAAAGTACTTAAATTATACGATTTAGATGAAGTTTCAATGGTTTTAAACAATACAAATAGAGATGAAGCGTTATCTGCTTTGGAGGTTTTGGGTTTTGTGCGTAAATCATCCGAAAAGGTAGTTGAAAAAATCATCAAAGAAGAACCAGATGCTACTGTTGAATCGATTATTAAAAAGGCATTAAAGAGTTTGTAATTGCATAAAGAAACATTGAATTTTATGAATAAAATTTGTCAGCTATTGCTAATTTTATTTTCTACTTGCGTAATTCAAGCTCAGGTTGTACCCGTTGTTCAGGATACAATAAAAAAGGGTTTTTCTATTGGAAAAATTACTATAAAAGATCCTAAAAGTATTCTTTCTGGTTATACGTATGATCCAATAACAAATCGGTACGTTTATACCAACTCTGTAGATGGATTTACCATTGATTATCCAATAATTCTAACTCCTGAAGAATACGAAAAACTAGTTCTCAAAGAATCCATGCGAACTTATTTCAGAAAAAAGTTAGACGCTGTAGACGGAAAAAAACAAGGTGCCGAGGATGCCAAAAAAGATTTATTGCCGAGGTATTATGTTAAATCAGGTTTATTTGAAACTATTTTTGGGGGCAATACTATTGATGTAAAACCTACGGGCTCAGTTGAATTGGATTTAGGTTTGCGCTATACAAAACAAGATAATCCTGCATTTTCTCCTCGAAATCGTGCCGTAACAACATTTGATTTCAATCAAAGAATTAGTTTAGGATTAACAGGAAAGGTAGGAAAACGACTTAGTGTGAATGCTAATTATGATACCCAATCTACTTTCTCGTTTCAAAATTTAATTAAAATTGCATACGATCCAAGTTATAGTGCTTCTGAAGATGCTATAATTCAGAATATTGAAGTGGGTAACGTGAGTATGCCATTAAATAGTACTTTAATTAGAGGTGCACAAAGTTTATTTGGAGTAAAAACAAAACTACAGTTTGGCAAAACTACAGTTACGGGAGTTTTTTCTGAACAAAGATCACAAACCAAAAGTGTTGTAGCTGAGGGTGGTGGTACAGTTCAAAATTTCGACATTTTTGCCCTAGATTACGACAGTGATCGCCATTTTTTCTTGTCGCAATTTTTTAGAAATAAATATGACAGCGCTTTAAAAAATTATCCTTTTATAGATAGTAGAGTTCAAATTACTCGATTAGAAGTTTGGGTTACCAATAGACAAAACCGAATCACAACCACAAACAATAATATTAGAAATATCATTGCGCTTCAGGATCTTGGGGAGAGTCAAATTTCAGGAGTATTAGATGAAGAAATTGTTGTTAAAAATCCTGCAACTGGAATGTTTAATCAACCCATAAACTCTCCAGCTGACAATAAAAATAATGATTATGATCCTGACCAAATTAAGACTGGAACGGGATTATTGAACTCTAATATTCGTGAAATGGCAACTGCTCAATCGGGTTTTAATCTCACGGTGAGCGAAGGGCAAGATTATTCAAAATTAGAAAACGCTCGAAAGTTAAATGCTAATGAATATACTTTCCATCCGCAATTGGGGTATGTTTCTTTACAACAAAAATTAGTAAATGATGAGGTTTTAGCGGTTGCTTACCAATATACAATTGGCGATCAGGTCTACCAAGTGGGCGAATTTGGAAATGACGGGATAGATGCTACTGTAGTTACAGGAAATACGCCATCAACTCAAGCTGTAATTACTCAAAGTTTGATTCTAAAGATGTTGAAAAGCAACTTGACCAATGTGAAAAATCCCGTTTGGAATTTAATGATGAAGAATATTTATCAAATACCGGGAGGGTACCAATTAAAAAAAGAAGATTTTAGGTTTAATATTTTATATACCGATCCATCTCCACTAAACTATATCACACCGGTTGCAGGAACTCCTTTTCCCGCTAATCCAAGTGTAGAAAATAAAGTAGCCGAAACGCCCTTATTGAAGGTTTTTAATTTGGATAAATTAAATTATAATAATGATCCGCAAGTAGGTGGAGACGGTTTTTTTGATTTCATGCCTGGACTAACTATTGATGCTCAAAACGGCCGAATTATTTTTACAGTAAAAGAGCCATTTGGAGAATTACTATTTTCAAAATTAAAAAACACGGGTTCTGCTGAACTTTACAACAGTATTGACTCTTACAACCCGAATCAAAAAAAATATGTTTTTAGGAACATGTATCGAAATACCCAATCAGCTGCTTTGCAGGAGAGTGAAAAAAATAAATTTTTATTACGAGGAAAGTATAAATCATCAACGGGTGATGGGATTCCATTACAGGCTTTCAATGTACCACAAGGCTCTGTAAAGGTTTCTGCCGCTGGAAGAATTTTAGTTGAAGGGGTTGATTACAGTGTGAATTATCAATTAGGTCGTGTGCAAATATTAGACCCTTCATTACAAGCCTCAAATACGCCAATAGAGGTTTCATTAGAAAACAATTCTGTTTTTGGTCAGCAAACCAGGCGTTTTATTGGGGTAAATGTAGAACACAAAATATCAGATAAATTTCTTGTTGGTGCCACATTTTTAAAAATGTCAGAGAGGCCCTTTACTCAAAAATCAAGTTTTGGACAAGAATCAGTAAATAATACCATTTTTGGTATGAATACAGCTTTTTCTACTGAGGTACCCTTTTTAACTCGACTAGCAAATAGGTTGCCCAATATAGATACCGATGTGCCCTCAAACCTATCTGTAAAAGGTGAAATTGCTATTTTGAAACCCAATACGCCAAAGGCAGATCAATTTTTAGGAGAGTCAACTATCTATATTGATGATTTTGAAGGATCGCAGTCAACTATTGATATGCGTTCTCCATTGGCTTGGACTTTAGCATCTACACCAGTCAATGATGCTGAAAGCAGGTATAATTTTAATGAAGCTGCAAATGATTTATCGTATGGTTTCAAAAGAGCTAAGTTAGCTTGGTACTCTATAGATCCAGTGTTTTATACTCAAAAACCTGCTGGAATTTCTAACAGCGATATTTCTTTAAATTCAACGAGAAGGGTTTTTAGTCAAGAATTGTTTCCACTCACTGATATTGCGCAAGGACAGTCTCAAGTAATAAATACATTGGATTTGAGTTATTACCCAACGGAAAGAGGACCTTACAATAATAATACTTCTGCTGCTTCAAATCCTAAAGAGAATTTTGGAGGAATCATGCGTGCTATCAATTCCACCAATTTTGAACAGGGAAATGTAGAATACATTCAGTTTTGGGTTTTAGATCCGTATGTGGGTAATGGAGCTACAACTGCCTCTAATTCAGGAAAAATATATTTTAATTTGGGCGAAATCTCCGAAGACGTTTTAAAAGACGGAAGGAAGCAATATGAAAATGGATTAGGTCCAGATCAAATTGTAGCTAATCCCAGACCAATATGGGGTAACGTGCCCGCCTCTCAATCGTTGATTTATACATTTGATTCAAATCCGACCAATAGGACCAATCAAGATATTGGCTTAGACGGACTTAAAAATGATGATGAAGCGTCGACCTACACTAATTTTGCGACTGAAACAGATCCCGCTGCCGACGATTATAACTATTATTTAAATGCTTCTGGAGATGTGTTAGAGCGGTATAAAAATTATAATGGAACAGATGGAAACTCAGCAGTTTCTATTGATACTCCTAACAGAGGTTCGACCACTTTTCCAGATGTAGAAGATATTAATCGTGATAATACCATGAATACTATTAATGCGTATTATGAGTACAGTATTGATTTGAAACCTGCTATGGAAGTAGGCCAAAATTTTGTAACTGATATTAGAAATACTCAGGTCCAATTATCAGATGGAACTACTACTGAAGCACGTTGGGTTCAATTTAAAATTCCTGTCTTTCAACCACAAAACACCATTGGAAGTATTACTGATTTTCGTTCTATTCGTTTTATGAGACTTTTTATGACGGGTTTTACCAGTCCGTTAACGGTTCGTTTTGGATCACTTGAATTAATTCGCGGTGACTGGAGACGCTTCACAAACACCCTAGATTTAAAAGATACTAATGTAGATGATGATAAAACAGAATTGGATGTTTTGGCAGTTAACTTGCAACAGAATAATGAAAGATGTCCTATAAATTACATTACGCCTCCTGGAGTTGTTCGTGAACAATTGTACAACAACAATACAGTGATTAATCAGGACGAGCAATCCTTGTCTCTTCGAGTGGGAGGAGATGGTCTTGAAACTGGAGATGCCAGAGGTGTTTTCAAAAATGTAAGTGTTGACATGCGTCAATTTAATAAATTGAAATTGTTTTTACACGCGGAATCGTTGCCAAATGAAATTGCTATTCGAGACAATCAAATGATTGGATTTATTAGAATTGGAAATGATTTCTCACAAAATTTTTATCAGATTGAGATTCCGTTGAAAGTAACTTTGCCTTCCAATTCAGCAGATTCCAATTGCACACCATTAAGCGCAGAAGCAGTTTGGCCAGAGGAAAATCAAATTGATTTAGCCCTTGAATTGTTGACACAATTAAAAATCAAGGCGATGGGAATTGATCCAACAACGCTTCCTCAAGACGGAATTTATTTTCAAAACGAAGACGAGTTAGATCCGAAACTAGCAAATAAACCTAATAAACTACGTTTGGGAATCAAAGGGAATCCAAATTTTGGCTTAGTAAGAACCTTAATGGTGGGTGTAAAAAGCAATGAAAATGCTCGACGAATTAAGGGAGAAGTTTGGTTTAATGAGATGCGTTTAGCCAATATGGATAATCAAGGTGGAATGGCAGCAATATTGAATGTTGATTCCAATATGGCTGATTTAGTAACGGTTTCAGCCTCGGGAAAGAAATCATCTATTGGTTTTGGCGCTTTAGAACAAGGGCCAAATGAAAGAAGTAGAGAAGATATACAGCAATATAATATTGTAACCAATGTTAACTTAGGAAAATTATTGCCAAAAAAATGGGGGGTTAACTTGCCTTTTAATTACGGTGTGGGAGAAGAAATTATCACTCCTGAATATGACCCGTTTAATCAGGATATTCGATTAAGTCAACTTTTAGACAATACTACCGATGCGGCTAGAAAAGCAAATATTCGCAATCGCGCTATCGATTATACAAAACGAACTAGCATTAATTTTATTGGGGTTCGTAAAGAAAAAAATACCCAAAGTAAGTCGCATTTGTATGATCCTGAAAACTTCACGTTTTCGCAATCCATTAACGAAGTACAACGTCATGATTTTGAAATTGAAGATTTCTCAGATCAACAAGTATCGACCTCTGTAGATTTCGCTTACAGTTTTAATTCGAAACCTGTAGAACCATTTAAAAAAGCAGGATTTATGAAGAAAAGTAGTTATTGGAAATTACTTCAAGATTTTAATTTCAATTTTTTACCTGCTAGTATTTCATTCAATTCAGATATTGTGAGGCAATACAATCGCCAACAATTTAGACAAGTTGAAGGGGTAGAAGGGATTAGTTTGGATGCATTGTATAGAAGAAATTATGCGTTTAACTACCAATATGGTTTTAATTATAATCTAACCAAAGCCTTAAAATTAAATTATTCTGCTTCCTCGGGAAATATCGTAAAAAGCTACTTAAATTCGGATAATACCTCTAAAAACGATCTTACTGTTTGGGACGATTATTGGAATATTGGAACTCCAAACCAGCACCAACAACAAATTGTGGTCAATTATGAATTGCCCATAAATAAAATTCCAATTTTCAGTTTCATTAAAGCTAACTATTCATACACTGCTGACTATAGTTGGCAACGTGCTTCAGAAGCCTTGTCTCAAATTACAATCGAAGGCTCTTCCTATAATTTAGGAAACACCATTCAAAATGCTAATTCAAATAATTTGAATGCAACATTTAATATGGAAAGTTTGTATCGGTATTTGGGTATAATTAAGAACAATAACGCTGTAAATTCAAGACCAAAACCCGTTGTTGCTCCAAAACCTGGAGAGAAAATCGTAAAATCAGTCTCAGGTCAAAATCAACAAAGTCCCTTCATTGACGGATTAATAGGGGTTTTAACTAGTGTAAAAAATATTCAATTAAATTATACTCAAAATAGTGGTACAGTTTTGCCAGGATTCACTCCTGGAATTGGTTTCTTTGGATCTTCAAAACCTACATTAGGATTTATTTTTGGTAGCCAAGACGATATACGATATGAAGCAGCAAAACAAGGTTGGCTAACGAATTATCCGAATTTCAATCAAAATTTCACTCAGGTAAATAATACCATATTTAAAGCATCAGCAAATGTTGATTTATTACCGGATTTAAAAGTCGATTTGACTTTTGACCGCTCCTATTCTGAAAATTTTTCTGAACAATATGATCTTGCTAATGGAATTTATAATGCGAGATCACCATACAATTCCGGTATTTTTTCGATTTCTACGGTGCTTATAACCACCTCTTTTGCTACTAATGATGCTGTTTCTTCAGCAGCTTTTGATGAATTCAGAACAAATCGATTGGTTGTGGCAAATCGCTTAGCTGTAGCACGAGGGATTGACATTGGTAACCCAGCTAATTTAGATACAGACGGTTTTCCTTTAGGGTTTGGAAAAAATAATCAAGCTGTTTTGTTACCTGCTTTCCTTGCAGCTTATTCTGGATCTGATGCGAAAGATGCCTCACTAGGTATGTTTAAAAGTATTCCACTACCCAATTGGTCTTTGCGATATAATGGTTTTATGCGGTATGAATTTTTCAAGGAAAATTTTAGGCGAGTTTCTTTACAACATAATTATAGAGCGTCGTATACAATTAATGCATTTCGTTCTAATTTTGAATACGATAAAGATCCAAATGGAGTCGATAAAAACGGGAATTTTTATAACCCAACCATTATGTCTAACATTAACTTAGTGGAGCAATTCAGTCCTTTAATCCGAATGGATTTTGAGTTAAAGAATTCATTAAAAGTACTAACTGAAATTAAAAAAGACAGGGCCCTATCGATGAGTTTTGATAATAATCTGTTGACAGAAGTAAAAGGGGTTGAGTATGTAGTTGGTTTGGGGTACCGATTTAAAGATGTTATCTTCTCCTCTCGATTAGCCGATAATCCAACTGGAATTATTAAAAGCGATATTAATATTAAAGCAGATATTTCACTACGAGACAATCAGACCATTGTTAGGTATTTAGACTTTAACAAAAATCAATTGGCTGCAGGACAAAACATTTGGACTTTGAGAGTCACTGCGGATTATTCGTTAAGTAAAAATCTAACGGCTATTTTTTATTATGATCATTCTTTTTCAAAAGCAGTAGTGTCTACGACCTTTCCTTTGACTAATATTCGTTCTGGATTTACTTTACGATATAATTTTGGAAATTAATTTTCAAATCTAATTTAAATTTCCAATGAAGATGTTACATTTGTTGTTTCAAATATAAAAAATTAATCAAAACATATTATTATGAATATACCAGCAAATTTAAAATACACAAAAGATCATGAATGGGTAAGCATCGATGGCGATATTGCCACAGTTGGAATTACTGATTTTGCTCAAAAAGAATTGGGAGATATTGTGTATGTTGAGGTAGAAACTTTGGATCAAACTTTAGCTAAAGATGAGGTTTTTGGAACAGTTGAAGCGGTAAAAACAGTTTCTGATTTGTTTTTACCAATGACTGGAGAGATAATCGAATTCAATGATGCTTTAGAAAGCGATCCAGAAAGTGTAAACTCTGACCCTTATGGTGCAGGTTGGATGGTAAAAGTAAAAGTAGCTGACATGATTGAACTAGATTCATTACTTTCTAGTGATGCATATAAAGAGTTAATTGGTGCTTAAAAATTTATTTTTTTGGATTGCATTAAGTTGGACAGTAGTGGTAGTTTATTTTTGTTTAGTACCCTCTAAGGACATACCTTCTGTTAGTATTCCAAATTTAGATAAGTTAGCTCATGCTTTTTTTCATTTTGTTTTCACACTACTTTGGTTTTTATTTTTTAAAAATCAAGTAAAAAAGAAAAATCAAATTAAGCTTTTGATTGCAGTTGTGTTTTTTTCCTTGTTTTTTGGAATTGGTATAGAAATACTTCAAAATACATTTACTACTACTCGAAATGGCGATTTTTTTGATGTTCTTGCTAATTTGACCGGCGGAATTATAGCTTTTGGCTTAGTCCTTTCTGTCAAATTAAAAAAATAAAAACATTCGTTGATTAAATAACAAGTCCCACTTAGTTAGTGTTTTTTATAAAACAGCACATGAAACAGCAACCCATTTTAGTAACCTCCTTTGCTTTTTTTTTGATTGATTATAAGCAAGAAATCTAATTTTTTTTGATTATTTATTTATTAAAAAATCTAAATTTCAAGCTCTGCATTCCGTAATCTTATTTGTATCTTTGCACGATATTTACACAAAATACATTGAATACCATTTCACTCAAAGCTATTTTTTTTGATTTTAAAGCTATTACTAAAGCGGGTCTTGCTGTTAGTGTGGTCTTTTCCTCTGTTGCAGGTTTTTTACTTGGCGTACCTGATTATGCGTCATTTAACGCAATGGTACTCTTCAAGCTAATTGTTGGTGGGTATTGTATGGTTGGAGCTTCTAATGCTTTTAATCAAGTGATTGAAAAAGATTTAGATGCCTTGATGGATCGAACTAAAAATAGGCCAATTCCTTCAGGGCGAATGCAAACTAATGTTGCGCTTGTAATTGCTGCATTGTTAACAGTTATTGGTATTGTTTTGTTATACACAATCAATCCTAAAACTGCCATGTTTGGCGCGATTTCAATTTTTTTATACACTAGCATTTATACACCTTTAAAAACGGCGACTTCTTTATCGGTTTTTGTTGGTGCTTTTCCCGGAGCTATTCCTTTTATGTTAGGTTGGGTTGCGGCAACAAATAATTTTGGAATCGAAGCGGGCACCTTGTTTTTAATTCAATTTTTTTGGCAGTTTCCTCATTTTTGGGCTATAGGATGGTTTTTGTATGAAGATTATGAAAAAGCCGGGTTTTTTATGCTGCCAACAGGAAAAAAAGATAAAGGAACGGCCTTGCAAGTTATTTTATATACAATGTGGTTAATTATCGCTTCGCTTTTACCGGTTTTTGGTTTCACCGGAAAATTATTTATAACTCCTATTGCTGCAGTTTTTGTATTTTTGTTAGGGATTTGGATGTTATTTTATTCTTTCAGGTTGTACCAAAATCGTACTGCCAAGGCGGCAAGATCTTTAATGCTGGTTAGTGTTGCCTATATAACGTTGTTACAATTAGTTTACATCATCGATAAATTTTTAAGATAATATGGATTTAACTTTAGTAAAAGAAGAAAAGAGAAAAAAAGAGCGTTCAGCTAAATTAATTTTATTATTTGCAATGGTAAGTATGACCATGATGTTTGCGGGTCTTACGAGTGCATTTGTAGTAAGTAAATCAAGGGCAGATTGGTTGAAAGATTTTCAATTACCAACTGCATTTTATTGGAGTACTTTTGTTATTTTGGGATGTAGTCTTACATTTCACTTAGCTAAATTAGCCATTAAAAAAGACAATCATAGGCAAACAACTTTCCTGTTAGTATCCACTTTGATTTTGGGTATTTTATTTGTGATTTTACAATTTGCAGGATTTGGACAAATTGTTGCTGATGGGTATTATTTTACTGGCCAAGCTAGTTCCATTACAACAACTTTTCTTTACATTGTGACTGTTATGCACTTGTTGCACTTGGCCGGAGGATTAATTTCTCTTTTAATTATAATTTATAATCATTTTAAACAAAAATACTCAGCCACACAAACTCTTGGAATTGAACTAGGTGCAATGTATTGGCACTTTTTAGATTTACTTTGGGTGTATTTATTTTTGTTTTTATTTTTCTTTAAATAAGAAAAAAACGTAAATTTGGGAACTTTTTAACGAATAACTTTTATGGGAGCTACAGTGACTACTGCAAATAGTGAAGAAAAAATTTGGGATGGCGGTAATGAGCCGATGGGAGCAAGTTATGGCAAATTAATGATGTGGTTTTTTATCGTATCTGATGCCCTAACATTCTCTGGATTTTTAGCAGCTTACGGTTTTTCTAGATTTAAATTTATTGAAACTTGGCCTTTGGCTGACGAAGTGTTTACACACTTTCCATTTATGCACGGAGTGTCTGCTCCAATGTATTATGTGGCATTAATGACATTTATATTGATTTTCTCCTCTGTTACAATGGTTTTAGCTGTTGATGCAGGTCACCAATTAAACAAACAAAAAGTAACGATTTATATGTTTTTTACCATTATTGGCGGTTTAATTTTCGTTGGTTCTCAAGCATGGGAATGGAAAAATTTTATCAAAGGGGAATATGGTGCTATAGAAACAAAAGGTGGAAGTTTATTACAATTTGTGGACAAAGAAGGCCATAGAGTTGCTTTAGCTGATTTTGCTATTACATTGCCTGAGGAAAGAGAGCAATTGACGAGGAGTAAGGCTAAATGGTTTATGGAAGAACCAATTTTACCTACTTATTCGGTTGCAGAAGTACAAGCAGGTTTTGAAGCACATCCTGACTTACTTATTCGTACTGAAACTATTACTGAAAATAAACAAAAAACAGTTTTATCTAGAGCGGTTTCAGAGCAGCGTTTGAAAGATGCCTTGTATGTAGTTGAAGGGGCCAACTTGAAAAGAAACGAGTATGGAAGTAAATTATTTGGTGATTTCTTTTTCTTTATAACTGGTTTCCACGGTTTTCACGTTTTTTCAGGAGTTATTATTAATATCATTATCTTTTTTAATGTATTAATGGGAACATATGAAAAAAGAAAAAGTTATGAAATGGTTGAGAAGGTTGGTTTATATTGGCACTTTGTAGACCTAGTTTGGGTATTTGTATTTACAGTATTCTATCTTGTTTAATTTTTCAAAAAAAATAGTTATCATGTCACACGAACACGTATCAAATACTAGTAGAATCTGGAAAGTTTTCGGAATTTTATCAGCTGTTACAATTATAGAAGTTATATTAGGTATTATTAAGCCTGAATCTCTTCATTTGACTAATTTTCTAGGGTTGAATTTGTTGAATTGGATATTTTATGCATTAACAATTTTTAAAGCATATTATATTGTATGGGCTTTTATGCATATGGAAGGAGAAAGAAGTTCATTGAAAAATGCAGTAGTTTATCCGGTTGTTTTTTTAGTCATATATCTTCTTTTTATTCTTTTAATCGAAGGAGATTATATTTATGAGGTTTTTAAAAATTCTACAATTAAATGGAATTTTTAACACGATATTAATTCAAAAAAAAGGTACGCTTTGCGTACCTTTTTTTATTTTTGTACTTTATAAATTCAAATGTAGCTCATGAAAAAAAATATAGTTTTATTTGTTCTCTTTATTCTGCCAATTGTTGCCTATTTGTTTTTTGCATCTGGAGTTAATAGTTATACTAAGTTGCCTATTATTTCACCAAAAACTGCAGACTTCGGAAATTGGAAATCATTAAATGGAGAAAGAGTAAGTTTGAATACTAAAGTTACTATTCTAGGATTTGGTGGAGAAAAGTTGTTGGCTAATAGAGGCAATCTTTTTAACTTAAATCAAAAAGTGTATCAACGATATCACGGATTTAAAGATTTACAATTCGTTTATGTTTGCCCAATTGGAACAGAAAAAGATGCCGTTAAGGTTTTAAAAGCACTTGGAGCTTTTACTGAGATATCACAATGGCAATTTGTTTTTACAACTCCAACAGAAATTGAAAAATACTACAATCAACTTCATTTATCTGAAAAATTAGACAAAAATTTTGGAACTTCAAATGTATATATTATTGACAAAGAGAGAAATCTTAGGGGTAGAAAAGACAAAAAAGACTACAAAGAAGGGTATGACACTTTCCATCCAGCTGAATTAAGCAATGAAATGTTAGATGACTTCAAAGTTATTTTATACGAATATCGAGCAGCGTTAAAGAAAAATAATAATGCTTCAAGAAAAATATAACTGAATTATCATGAAAAATAAATCGTATATCGGCATTTCATTTATTATTCTTGTTTTTGGTATTTTAGTTGTCCCAAAAATTGTTGATCGAATTAAAACTGATTCGGTAGTTTCGGCGGATCGTTTAGATAAAATTCAAATTGGATCTAATGTGAATGAGAGCTTAGTCAAAATAGGACCTTGTCCAAAATTTGAATTAATCAATCAAAATAACCTTAAAATTTCAAATGAGAGTTTCAAAGGCAAAGTAGTAGTTATGGAGTTTTTTTTTACTAGCTGTCCCACTATTTGCCCTAAAATGAACCAAAGTATGTTGGCAATTGAAAAACAATTTTTTGGTAACCCAAATTTCGGAATTGCTTCAATTAGTATTGATCCCGATAAAGATTCTCCTAAAGTTTTAAAAGAGCATGCTGAATTATTAGGTGTTACATCATCCAACTGGCATTTTTTGACTGGAAATAAAGAGTATATTTTTAATTTAGCCAATAAAGGATTTAATTTGTATGCTGGAGAAAATAGCAAAGTAAGTGGTGGATTTGAACATTCTGGGCTTTTTGCATTGATTGACAAAAACGGAATTATTCGTTGCCGTCGTGACCAATATGGCAATCCAATTTTATATTATGATGGTTTAGAAGCTAAAGGAGTGAAAGACATCCAAGAAGACATTAAAAAATTATTAAAAGAATAAAAAATGACAAAAAAATCAATTGATCAGAAATACAACAAATTAATCGTTTTTGTTTCCATATTAATTCCTGTTGTTGTAGCTATTTTATTTAATATTAAATTAAAAGATTTAGGATTTAATGTGGAGCCATTATCTTTTTTACCTCCAATTTATGCCACAATTAATGGTGTAACAGCAGTTGTTTTAGTTGCAGCTGTATTGGCTATTAAAAAGGGGAATCGTAAACTGCACGAACGTTTGATGACATTTGCAATTGCTTTGTCTTTAGCTTTTTTGGTAATGTATGTTGCGTATCACATGACTACAGAATCGACTAAATTTGGCGGCGAAGGGACTATTCGATTAGTTTACTTTGGTTTCTTACTATCACACATCATTTTGTCAATTGCGGTTATTCCTTTAGTTTTAATTAGCTATGTACGCGCGTTAGCTGCTAAATTCGACCGACATAAAAAAATTGCTAAAATCACCTTCCCTATTTGGTTGTATGTTGCTGTAACTGGGGTTATTGTTTATTTGATGATTGCACCTTATTATGTTCAATAAAATTATAAAATTTCACAATTATCAAATGCAACAATTCAAATTTGGTTTTGCATTGCTATTTTTTTTATTTTTTTCAATGAATATGGAGGCCCAATGCGCTATGTGTAGAGCTTCATTGGCTAGTGAAGGAAATAAAACAAAAGTAGAAGCAGTAAACGATGGTATAGTCTATTTAATGGCAATACCATACATACTAGTTGGCGGAATTGGATATGCAATCTATCGTATGAAGAAAAAGTAGTCTTACTTTAAACCATCAATTGAAATATTTACTTCGCCTTCAATACTTAAATAGGCAATTATTGCTTGGTTTGTTAATTGAATTTTTTTGAACTGAAAACTTTTCAACTTTCCATTAACCTTTATACCCGGGGATGGTGAGAAATTATTTAAATACCCCATCAAATTTTTCTCAGCTTCCTCTAAATTAGTTCGAATTGAATACCTACAGTTAGCTTCGATTTTCTTAAGAATAATTCCTTGGGCTAACCAATTTGCCGTTTGAAGTAGCTTACTTTTTGTTTCTAAGGCATAATCCATTTGTTCAAAATAGAGTTCTTTAGAAGCAGCATCATACATTGGTAACCCATTCAAATAAACAGTGCCGTTGACACTACCTTGCACATCTAATGCAATAATCATTTTGCCTTTTTTTGACCAAATTTTCACGTCCAACACTTTTATTTTCTTTTTTCCGATATTAAATACTTGTTCTCTAAAGTTTTTTGCAATTAAATTAGAGGCATCCTGGTAGGAAGAAACAGCTGCTATGTTAGCTATTACCGAATTTGGAATTTTTATTACCGGCTTTAAAACTATTGAGTTCACATTGAATTTTGTTTCAGGTTTTTTCCCCACTATAGTTTCCATTGTACATTTTAATCCCATATTTATTACAATAGAATCGTTGGTTAATTTAGCGGTTGTTGTATAAATTTCAATTGGTGTTGCCCTAAGCCAACTTTCATATTCTTGGCTTATTTGAAATGGCAAACAAATTTTCTCTAAGGTATTTAAAACATTGGGTTTGAAGTCCATGTTTTTTGCAATTGATTCGTCAATTTTCTTTTCAATTCTTGATTTGAATACAGGAAGACTCGAATTGATTAGAAAGGTAACTGGTATATTTTTCCCCAAAATGGACATAGTAGGACTTTCGTTCCACTCAACAGTTTGTAATTGAGTTTTAGTTGACAACTTCCAGTTTACTAAATCAACCTCACTTACTAAAGTGACAACGCCATTTAAGTTAAATTCTTTGGTATTGTATATTTGTATCCCCATTTTTTTTGTCCCAATGCGATATTTAATTATTGCTTTTAAAGGTAAAGTAGTTTTTATTTTACCTTCTATATTTTCAAATTGAATTGGAGCAAGCTTCCAAATCTTCACTTCAATATTATCATCTTCGATTGTATTGTCTTCATAAATTAAACCACTTAAAAGATTATTTGTTTTGGTTTCAATATCCTTAAGTTTTATTGATATGGGTAAATGAATGAAAGAGGGACTATTTTCATAAACTAGTGGAACAGCATCGTCTATTTCGGGTTGTAAAGCATTTATTTTACCAATACTGGTACATCCTACTAACAAAAGACATATACAAAGTAAAAGTAATGGGAATCTGTTTTTTTGCATGGAACTTAAATTGAAATACAAAAGTAATAAAAGAAACAAAAAATTATATTTATTTGTAACAAATGAAAAGGAGTAGAGTCTAACTGTTTTAAATTGTTGTAAATTTTTCAGAATCCTGAATAACAATTAAGGAAACTTAAAAATTGTGTAGTATCTTTACCTCATTCGATTTGTTGAATTATGAAAAAAAATAATTATTATATCAGTCTTATTTTAGTATTCCTTTTTGGATTGATGACTCAAGCACAAACCAAGAAATGGACTTTGGAAGAGTGTATACAATATGCATTGGAAAATAATATTTCTATTAAGCAAACTGAGTTAGACGCAAAAACAGCTGTGATAGATAAACAATCTGCAGTTGGTAATTTTTTACCTTCTATAAATGTTTCTTCTAATCATTCATGGAATATTGGATTGAATCAAGACATAACTACAGGTTTATTAAGAAATCAAACCAATCAGTTTACTTCTGCTAGTGCTAATGTTGGAATCGATATTTATAAAGGCTTACAAAATCAAAATAATTTGAGGAGAGCCAATTTGGCATTAGTTGCTTCAAAATATCAATTATTAAAGATGCAAGAAGATGTAGCGCTTAATGTGGCTAATGCTTTTTTGCAGGTACTATTTAATAAAGAAAATCTAAAAGTGCAACAAGAACAACTTTTAAATAATGAAAAACAACTCAACCGTTCTATTGAGCTTGTTAATGCAGGTGCAATCCCAAGGGGAGATATGCTAGATATAAAAGCAAATTTAGCTCAAAATCGCCAAAATTTAGTAACAGCCGAAAATAACTTATTGATTTCTAAATTGAGTTTGGCGCAACTTTTACAGCTAAAAGAATTTGAAAATTTTGATGTAATCGATGAAGCTACTGTGGGACAGAGTTATGCAATTTTATCTCAATCACCTTCTGAAATTCTTGAAAAAGCAAAAGAAACAAGAACTGATTTAAAAATCGCCCAAACCAATCTTGAAATCGCCCAAAAAAATCTTGCCATAGCAAAGGGTGCCTATTTACCTACTTTACAAGGTTTTTATGGTTTCAATTCAAGGATTTCATATGCTGATGCTGCCGCAATAGTAGGGGGTACTTTAGTAACGAGATCAGCTAATCCATTTTGGACTCAATTTCAAGACAATAAAGGTCAATCTTTTGGGGCACAACTTACAGTTCCAGTTTTCAATGGTTTTTCTGTTAAGAACAATGTAGAACGTTCGAAAGTTGCGCTATTAAAATCTAAAAATAATTTGCAACAGCAAAATTTAGACTTGCAACGAACTATTTATGCAGCATTTACTGATGCCAAAGGAGCTTTAAATGCTAATGAAACCGCTATTACTTCTTATGAGGCTAGAAAAGAAGCATACCTTTATGCCAAAGAAAAATTTGATGTGGGGTTATTGAATTCGTTTGATTTTAATCAAGCGCAAACCCTTATGATAAATGCACAATCTGAAGTTTTAAGAACTAAATACGACTCTATTTTCAAAATTAAAATTCTTGAATTCTATTTTGGAATTCAAATCATTAAAAAATAATTTATTATGTCAAAAAAGACCATATACATCTTAATAGGTGTAGCAGTAGCATTAATTACTTTACTAATTGTTTTGTCTAAAACAGGTTCAATTGGTAATAAAGACGAGGGTACAGAAATAGAAATAGTTAATGTTGATGAATCAACTATTATAGAAACTGTTTCAGCAACTGGTAAAATACAGCCTGAAATTGAAGTTAAAATTGCTTCTATGGTTTCGGGAGAAATTATTCAATTGCCAATCAAAGAAGGACAAGTGGTTAAAAAAGGAGATTTATTGGTTAAAATCAACCCAGATTTATATACCTCTGGTTTAAATAGAGCTCAAGCCAATTTGTCTGGAACAAAATCAGGTTTGCAACAAGCAGATGCAAGTTTTAATGAGGCAAAAGCGAGTTACGATAGAAACAAAGTATTGTTTCAAAAAGGAATTATTTCAAAATCAGATTGGGATAAATCAATCGCAGCATTTGAAGTTGCAAAGTCATCTAAAGAATCTGCATATTACAATGTTAAAAGTGCTTCTGCAACAGTAATTGAAGCAAAAGACAATTTGGGAAGAACTGTTATTTATGCACCTGCTGACGGAACGATTTCGGTTCTTAATGTTGAATTGGGTGAGCGTGTTTTAGGAACACAACAAATGGCTGGTACCGAAATTTTAAGAGTAGCCAACTTGAATAATATGGAAGTTGAAGTGGATGTTAACGAAAATGATATCGTAAAAATCAAAGTAGGAGATGAAGCTAAAGTTGAAGTTGATGCGTATTTGAAAAAAGACTTTAAAGGTGTTGTAACGAGTATTGCTAACTCAGCAAGTTCAGCTTTAACTGCTGATCAGGTGACAAATTTTAAAGTAAAAGTGCGTATTTTGAAAGAATCATACTTGGATTTATTAGAGGGAAAACCACTAACGTATTCTCCATTCAGACCTGGCATGACTGCAACTGTTGATATTATTACAAAAAAGAAAAAAAATATTTTAGTGGTGCCAATCAGTGCCGTTGTAGTTAAATCTGATACATCAGCTATTAAAGAAATTAAAGTAGATGATCCAGAAGCTGAAAAATCGGCTCCTAAAAGTGATAAAAAATTTGAATGTGTTTTTGTTAAAGTGGGAAATAAAGCTAAAATACGTGTGATTAAAACAGGAATTCAAGACGATACAAATATTGAAGTTTTGACTGGTCTGAAAAAAGGAGATATAGTTATTACAGGACCTTACACCACTGTATCTAAAGAATTAAATTCTGGTGATAAAGTAAAAACAAAAACGGATAAGAAGTAAATCACTTTGAGTTACATTTTAAACATTGAAACGGCTACTAAAAACTGTTCTGTCGCTTTAGCAAAAAACGGACAAACTATTCTTTGCAAAGAAATTGCAGAAGAAGGTTATTCTCACGCAGAAAGGTTACATGTTTTTATAGAAGAAATTATACAACAATCGGGAGTTAGTTTTCAAGATCTAGATGCTATTGCAGTTAGTCATGGTCCAGGCTCTTATACTGGTTTGCGGATTGGAGTTTCTGCAGCAAAGGGCTTGTGTTATGCTTTAAATATCCCTTTGATTTCGGTTTCTACTTTGCAAGTTTTAGCTTCTAAAGCTCAAGTTACAAATGGAGTTATTATTCCGATGCTTGATGCGAGAAGAATGGAAGTGTATAGCGCTATTTTTGGCACTAATTTAGAAATGAAACGCGAGGTTCAAGCGGAAGTTATTACTGAAAATTCCTTTGAAACCATTACTGAAACTGTTTATTTTGTTGGAGATTGTACTGAAAAATGCCAATCGATTTTAGTCAAATCTAATTTTGTTTTTTTAGAAGATGTAAAATATCCCTCTGCAAACGAGATGAGTGCTTTAAGTTTTCCAAAATTTCAAAGCAATGATTTTGAAAACGTGGCTTATTTTGAACCCTACTATCTAAAAGATTTTATGATTACTACAAAGAAAGTTGGCTAATTATTTCTTGAATATTTGTGTAAGGCAATTCACAACTTTTATTTTGGCAAACATAATAGAGATTTTTACCTTCTATAAATCGATCTTTTAGAAAAGGTAAATTTGATGTTTTGTCAGTTCCTGCAATAATTACATTAGGAAAATACAAACCTATAAAAATTTTGTTTGTTTTTTTTGCATCGGGTCCACAAATAGCTAATTCTTTATTTTGTTTGGAAATGGATAGTGCCAAGTCCAACCAATTAGAATAGGCTGATGGATAATCTATATTAGGTAAAAGCGTAGCAAGCATTAGTTGGGATACTTTTTCGTAATACGAATTATCAAAATAAATATTGAGTTGGTATAAATTTTTCGCCATTACCGAATTAGAAGCCGGTATCACGTTGTCTTCAGTTTCAAAATGCATACTTATTAATGCCTGGTCTAGATCTGAAGTAAATCTAAAAAATGCTTGCTGTTCGTCGTAAAAATGTTCTAAAGAATAATCTGTAAGTTGTTTGGCATTGTGAAGCCATTTTTCTTCAAAAGTAACTTCGTATAAAGTTATGAAAGCGCTAATAACAAAACAATAATCTTCTAAATAGCCGTTGATGGAACTTTTGTTATTTTTGTAATTGTGTAATAAATTGCCCTCGTTTGACCAAAGTTTTTTGATGATAAAGTTAGCGTTTTCAATCGCTATATTGAGATACTCTTCATTACCCAAGGCTTTGTAAGCATCAACATAACCTTTTAGCATAATAGCATTCCAAGAAGTCAAGCATTTGTCGTCTAATCTCGGTTTAACTCGTTTTTCTCTTTCTTTGTAAAGAATTTTTTCCCAGATTTTCTTTTTATTTTTTAATTCATCAATAGCAATAGAATTAGTTACGGCAATTTCTTCAAGGCTTTGGTTTTGAATTAGCACATAATTTTCATCTTCCCACAAACCATAAGAATTGATATTAAAAACCTTACTGAATAAATCAAAATCGTTGTTCAGAATTGCTTTTAATTTCTGAATTCTCCATACATAAAAAGCGCCTTCTTCTAAATGGTTTCTTTCATTCAAACTATCTGCATCAAGAGCCGAATAAAAACCGCCTTCTGGAGTTTTCCATTCTTTTGAAACAAACGTCAAGGTTTTTTCGATAATTTCTTTGTATAGAGGATTTTGGGTTAATTTATAGGCTTCACTGTATAAAGAAATCAATTGCCCGTTGTCATACAACATTTTTTCAAAATGCGGTACATGCCACTTTAAATCTACTGAATATCTGGAGAATCCACCATCGATAGTGTCAAATATTCCACCATATGCCATCTTGGTCAAGGTCAAATTAACAAATGATAACAACTCGGCATCTTGATTTTGATAGGCATATCGAAGTAAGAATTGATAATTGTTCGGCATCATAAATTTTGGTGCGCGCGCCATTCCGCCATATTTCCAATCAAAACTTTTTTTCCATTTGGCTACTAAATTTTCTACCAATAGTTTGTGATTGGAATTATTGTTTTCATTAGTTGGGATAATAGAAATAGCCTCTATACCTTGATGTAATTTTTCAGCATATTCTATCATTTTTTCAGGAGATGCCTGGAACATTTTTTGTAGTTGGTCCAGCGTTTCCGTCCATTCTTCCTTTTTAAAATAAGTGCCTCCCCAAATAGGTCTTCCATCAGGTAATGCTACAATATTTAATGGCCAACCCCCATGACCAGTCATAATTTGTACCGCCTTCATGTAAACTGCATCTACATCGGGACGTTCTTCTCGATCTACTTTGATAGTTACAAAATGCGCATTCATTACAGTCGCAACTGTTTCATTTTCAAAACTTTCATGTTCCATTACGTGACACCAATGACAAGCCGAATAGCCAATACTTATAATGATAAGTTTGTTTTTTTCTTTGGCTTCTGCCAAAGAAAAAGTATTCCAAGCTTTCCAATGCACTGGATTATTAGCATGTTGTAAAAGATAGGGACTGGTTTCTAAATGGAGCTCGTTCATTTTGGCAGTTATAAAATAAGCGTTTCGGTGATGAAACGCTTTAAGATTATTGATTATGCATTTGCCGCTTCAACTGTAATAGTATCGTCGTTAAGCATACTTTTGAGCAGCCCTTCGATGCCACTTTTTAGTGTAAATGTTGATGATGGACAACCGCTACATGCGCCTTGCAAAATAACTTTTACTACTTTATTTTCTTCGTCAAAGGAATCAAAAGCAATATTTCCTCCGTCAGCAGCTACTGCAGGTTTAACATATTCTTCTAAAATATTGATTATCTTTTGGGAAGTAACATCTAGATTTTCAAATTCTTCTGTCTTTTTTGTTTCATCTACAAGTGTTTCTTGAACGAAATTTTCTTCCAAAACGGTTCCTCCATTTTCAATGAATTGCTTGATAAAACTTCTAAGTTCTAATGTAATTTCATCCCAATTATTAATATCGTATTTGGTAACTGATATATAATTTTCATCGATAAATAGTTCTTTTACATACGGAAATTTGAATAACTCTTTGGCTAATGGCGATGAAGCTGTTTGATCAATATTTTTATATTCAACCGCTGTCTTGGTTAACATTCTACTCACTACAAATTTTAATGCAGAAGGATTTGGAGTAGTTTCGCCATAGACAGTAATCGGTTGTTTTTTTGTTTTAGTATCATCTTGTTTGACAATAACGCCACCCTCATTTACATATTTTTCAATTTGTTCTGCAACCGCTTCTTTGACGTCATCCCATTCTACTATACTGAAACGTTCAACAGCTACAAAATTCCCAGAAATATAAACAGTCTTAACAAACGGAAGATAAAAAAGTTGTTGCGCTAATGGAGATGCACCTGCCTCGTCGATATTTTTGAATTCGAAATTTTCATTTTGAGTAATAAAATCTGGAAATTCAAATTTTAGTATGGTTGGATTTTGGGTCTCTTTTATAGTAACTTTTGTCATGAGTTTTATTTTTTTGTAAATTTACTAAAGTTATTTTCTTTGAATCGCTATATTTGATAATTAAATACAATACTATTATAGTATTAACGTTAGTTTAATTGATAAATACCACCCTCTAATGCTTTCGAAGTTTAAATACTTTCTTTTTTTATTTGTAATCCAATTCACTTCTAAAGCCCAAGAAGGTATTCCTGTGTATTCTGATTATTTAACTGATAATTATTATTTACTACATCCATCGATGGCAGGAGCTGGTAGTTGTGATAAACTGCGAATTACGGGTCGTAAGCAATGGTTTGGCGTAGCGGATGCTCCAGAATTACAAACGGTTAGTCTCAATATGCGACTGAATCAACAATCAGGAGCAGGAATTATTTTATATAATGATAAAAACGGCTATCATTCCCAAAAAGGACTAAAACTCACCTATGCGCATCATATAATGTTTTCAAGAGATGATGTAGACTTGAATCAGCTTTCATTTGGCATGAGTGCTGGATTATTTCAAAGACAATTGGATGAAACTAGTTTTGATAATGATCCTATTGTTAGTAATGGGTTAGTTATAAGAGGGAATAGTTTAAATCTAGATTTTGGAGTATCTTATAATTTTTTAAATTTTTATGCTCATGCTACTGTTTTAAGTTCTTTGGAATCAAAGCGATCCATATATAGCGAAGCTGAAAGTGCAAATTTACGCAGGTATATATTCAGTACAGGATATGCTTTTGGAGATATTCAAACAATTCTTTGGGAACCCTCAGTGATGTTTCAAATGACTGATATAACCAAAGAAAAATCAGTTGACATCAATATCAAGGTGCATAAACTTTTAGGATTGGATTTAGGAGCAGTTTGGGGAGGAATATCTTATCGACGTAGCTTTGAAGGAGCTCAATATTTCACAATTCCGGCTACTTCTACCACTTCTATTACTTCTACCGCTCTTACTCCTGTTTGGGAGGAGAGAACACAGAAATTACAGACTATTACACCTTTTTTAGGGGTAACCTACAAACAATTCATGGTGAGCTATACGTATTCCAAAGTTTTAGGATCTGTTTTATTTGATTCTGGCGCATACCATCAAATTACACTTGGGTTTAATTTTAATTGTAAACAGGTGTACTATATTGGAAGTAGTTTATAAAATTTATATATTTTAATGCGATGTTAATAAAATCAGTTAACGGGAAATCCCCAGTAATTCCAGAAGATTGTTATGTTGCTGAAAATGCTACAATTGTTGGAGAAGTAACTTTTGGACATTCTTGTAGTGTATGGTTTAATGCGGTAATTCGTGGGGATGTTAATTTTATTTCGATAGGTAATAAAGTTAATATTCAAGATGGAGCAGTAATTCATTGTACTTATCAAAAACATCCAACTGTAATAGGTAATAATGTTTCTATCGGCCACAATGCAATAGTTCACGGCTGTAACATTAAAGATAATGTTTTGATTGGCATGGGAGCTATTGTGATGGATAACTGTATTATAGAAAGCAATTCAATTATTGCAGCAGGTTCTGTCATTACTCAAAATACCGTTGTAGCATCTGGAACTATTTGGGCTGGGGTTCCCGCAAAAAAGATTAAAGATATCAATCAATCTGATTTTGCAGGTGAAATCGAACGCATCTCCAATAACTATGTGATGTATTCTAATTGGTTTAAAGAGGAATAATATTTTAGAAATTTCTTTTTTCTATTGTATACTTTCCACCTAAAATCTCCGATAATACTTTTGGATTTGTATTGCTATAAAAAATTGGCATGGGTAGTTTTAAATCAGAACTTCCTACTTTTTCTTCTAGTACTTTTTGTGTCTGTCTTGCAACCGCTTCTCCTGAATCTATTATTTGAATGTGTTCTGGAAGTATTTTTTTAATTTGCGGAATCAAATAGGGGTAATGACTACAGCCCAAAACTAAATAATCAATATTAGCCTCAATCATTGGTTGTAAATACAAATGAAGTAATTTTTCCATTTCTGGAGAATTGATTTGGCCACCCTCAATAAGTTGTACTAAACCATGTCCCACCTGTTCTACTATTTTAGTATCCTGATACATTTCTGTTGCCTTGTGAAACAATTCGCTGTTTAAGGTACCTTTAGTAGCTAAAATTCCAATAGTTTGTGTTTTTGAGTTCGTGGCTGCAGGTTTAATTGCAGGTTCTATACCAATGAATGGAACAGTGTATGTGGCTCTCAATTCTTGAATAGCATTTGTTGTAGCTGTATTGCAGGCAACCACTATCAACTTACAATTCATTTGGAGTAGAAAATCAGTATTTTTCACACTCAAATTTATAATTTCTTTCTTTGATTTTTGTCCGTATGGAGCATTTTTGCTATCGGCAAGATAGATGGTTTTCTCATTGGGAAGTAATTGGTGAATTGCTTGCCAGATTGAGGTTCCTCCAATGCCGGAGTCAAAAATCCCTATAGGTTGGTTGTTATCCATAGATCAAAGTTATCTACTACACTATTAATTTCCTACAAATTTATTTATAAAAAAACTGCTCCCTAATTTTAAGGAGCAGTTAAGATAAGTAATTATGGTTTTAATTAAAAACCTAAATCTTTTTTAACATCAACAGTCAAGTTAGTTCCATCAGCTAATAAAAGAGAAGAACCATCTAAAACGTATTGGAAACCTTTTGCTTTTCCAACTTTTTGGATAGAAGCTCTTACTTTTTCCATTAAAGGTTTTACGATATCTGATTCTTTTTGTTGTAATTCTTTTTGAGCATTATCTCTATAGTCAACAATTCTTTTTTGCATGTCTTGTACTTCTTTAGAACGCTCTCCGTTGATTGCATCAGTTACTGTAGCAGCTTCTGCTTCGTATTTTTTTAATTTTCCTTGGTATTCCTCAACCATTTTTTTATACTCAGCATCGTAAGTAGCACTTAATTTTTCTAATTGTTTTTGCGCATCTAACATAGCTGGCATTTTTGCCATAACCTCATTTACGTCTACGTGAGCTGTTTTTGTTTGTGCCGAAATTTGATTAGCTCCTAATAATACGATTGCAGCGATTAATAAAGTTTTAATTTGTTTCATTGTTTTAAAGTGTTTAATAATTAATTTTTGTTTGTATTAGGTTTTAATTTTTCTTCTGCTGCTTTTTTTGCTGCAGCTTTTTCTTCTATGATTTTATTTCTTTTTTCTTCAGCGGCTTTTTTGTTGTTCTCAATTATTTTTTTTCGTTCTTCGATTGCTTTATTTCTTTTTTCCTCTTCGATTTTTTTATTGTCCTCAATATTTCTTTTTCGTTCTTCAAGAAGAAGTTGTTTTTCTTCTACTTGTTTTTTTCTTGCTGTTTCAGCTGCTAGCAACTTTTCTTTAGAAGAATTATCAGCAGTTACTTTTTCTGTAACTGTATTCACTGAAGTAGTACTGTTCTTTTTTAGTTGTTTTTCTTCAGCTAATTTTTTTCTTTTATCTTCAATCTCTTTTTTCTTTGCCTCTTGAAGTTGTTTTCTTTCGGCAATAATTTTTTCTCTTTCTTCTTTTTTAGCATCCAACGCTTTTTGCTTGTCTAATTGACCCGGGTTTTCAGTTAAATTATCTTCTTTGCGTTCTTTCTCTTCTAATTCTTTTTGTTGTTTTTTAGTGAGTTGTTCTCTCTTCTCACTTCTATTAATAACTCGTAAAACTTGGTCACTAATATCAAAACGTTTCGCTGCAAAAAGCATGGTTAAATCAGATGATTTATCAAATATAAAATCATATTGTTTAGCTTCAGCGATATCTTGAACAGTTGCAAAAACTTGATCTTGTATAGGCTTAGCTAAAACTAATTTTTGTTGTATTAAATCACCATTGGCACCAAATCTCCTTTGTTGATATTCTACTAATTCTTTTTCTAAGAACTTGATTTCAGTTGCTCTCTCTTCTATAAGTTCTTTGGTTAACAAAGGCTTTTCAATTTTTAACGCTTCTGAAATTTTATTTATTTCAATCTTTTTAACTTCAATTTCTTGTTTCCATTTTTGTGCTTTCTGCTCTAACAAATTCTGAGCTTCAGTGTAATTGGTCACATTTTGTAAAATGTATTCCATGTCAATATACCCAATTTTAGTACTCTTAACTTGCCCTTGAATTACATTTGTTATAATAATTGCTAAAAATAGAAATAAAAATTGTTTTCTCATAACTTTTGTTGTTTGGAAAAGATTCAAATTTTAGAATTGTTGTCCAATAATAAAATGTGTTTCCCATCCATTTGGAGTAGTTTGACCTGGTAAAGCATCAAAACCTTTGGCAAAGTCTATCCCTAATAAACCAAAAGCTGGCATGAAAACTCGTAAACCTACACCTGCAGAACGACTTAATGAAAACGGATTATAGCTCTTAAATGAATCGTATGCTGAACCCGCTTCTAAAAAGGCCAATGCATAAATAGATGCTGATGCTTTTAATGTTATAGGATAACGCATTTCTAATGAAAATTTATTATAAATAGTAGCCCCTAATTGCTCTCCTTTACTATTAATAGGTGTTATAGAATTATTTGGATATCCTCTAAGTTGAATCGTTTCTCTACCATCCATGGCAAACATTTGCATTCCGTCTCCTCCTAGAAAAAAGCGTTCAAAAGGAATTGATCCTCTGTCTTGATTGTAAGCTCCCAAAAATCCGAATTCTGATAAACTTCTTAAAACTAGTTTTCCATATACCTTTGTATACACATCGGCTTTGAATTTCACTTTATAATATTCCAAAAAGTCGAATTTTTTTTGATCTACTTTTGCGGGATCTGAAGCGGCATCTTGATAATTTGTAACACTGTTTGGAGTTTGATTTTCAGCGGTCGGAATTGCTTCTAATAAATCGCCATCATTAACTTGAATTCCATTTGTTCCAGTATAAGTTGTGCCTGTATATTTATATTTATAGGCTTCCTGATCGCCTAGTGTTGCATAATTAATGTTATTAAACAACGAATAAGGAGGTGTTAATTTTGCAGAAAAACTGAATTCTGATCCATAAGTAGGGAATATTGGATTCGTACCTTTATTATTTCTAGTTAACCCTATTGTATAAGCAAGATTTCTTGATGTCCCATCTCCGAAAGTAAACAATCCAGTGTTGTAATTTTTTAAGTCATAGTGTTGGTAACTCAACGATTGGGAAAGTACAAAAAAGTCGTCAGGTACGGTAAGTCTTTTGGCAATTCCTATTGAAAGTGTTAGAATATTAAAACTTTTGGTTTTATCTACCTGAAAGGTCACAAAATTATTTAAATATTGTTGACTAAACGAAATAGATGTGTTAAATTGAATAGGCTTTTTTCCACCAAACCAAGGTTCAGAAAATGACGCACTATAGGTTCTAAAAAAGGTACTAGCTTGAAGTCTTAATGACACTTTTTGACCATCTCCCATGGGTAAAGGTCGGTAAGCTTCCTTCTTAAATATGTTTTTAGCAGAAAAATTATTAAAAGACAAGCCTAAAGTTCCAATAAAACCACCGCCGCCGTATCCCCCTTGAAGCTCGATTTGACTTGCTCCTTTTTCGGCAAGGTTGTATTCAATATCCACTGTTCCGGCACCAGAGTCTACATTTTTAAATTTTGGATCTATGGTTTCTGGATCAAAAAATCCAAGCTGTCCAATTTCACGAATAGTTCTAACCAACTCTTCTTTGCTGTATTTTTCACCTGGTTTAGTGCGTAACTCACGATAAATTACATGATCGTTTGTTTTATCGTTTCCTACAACTGTAATTTTATTAAAGTAAGCTATAGGCCCTTCTGTTACTCGTATTTCAAAATCAATCGTGTCATTAGCTGTTTTTACTTCAACTGCATTAATATTTGAAAACAAATAACCGTTATTTTGGTATAAATTAGTAATATCTTCTCCGTCAGGTTTTGATTTATCAGCTATTCTTTTTTCTAATAAAACACCATTGTAAACATCCCCTTTTTTTAATCCTAAAACTCTGCTAAGACCCTGATCAGGATATACGGTGTTTCCTAAAAATTTGATATTACCAAAGTAATATTTATTTCCTTCTTCAACTTTGATTTTAACTGCTAAAGCGTTTTTTTCTTTATTGTAACTTACTGTATCTGATACTATTCTAGCATCTCTAAATCCTTTTTCTTTGTAGGCGTCAATTACTTTTTCAAGATCTGTTTTGTATTTGTCTTTAACAAATTTTGAAGCTTTAAAAACTCTGAAAACATTGATTTTTTTTGTGTCTTTCATTGCTTTTCGCAATTTTTTATCAGCTATTTTAGTATTACCTACAAAATCAATTTCGTCAATTTTAACTTTAGTGCCTTTGTCTATAGTTAGTAACATGTTCACTTGGTTAATAGTTGTTGTATCATTAACCGTGTTGATGTTTACCTTAGTATTAAAATAGCCGTCCTTTTTGTATTTATTCTCGATGTAATTTTTGGTAGTTGTAATTAAGTTTTCGTTAACTACTTTATTTTCGGTAAGTCCGTTGTCTTTAATTAAACCCTCCGTCTTGTTTTTCTTTATACCTACAAATCTTACCTTATTTAGTTTAGGTAATTCTTCTAAGTGCAAATCAAGGTAAACACTGTCGTTTTCTATTTTATTAACGTAAAATGAAATCTCATTAAACAGACCTAATTTCCCTAATTTTTTTATAGCACTACTTATTTCTTCTCCTGGAATTGTAATTTCTTTTCCTTTTTCAAGTCCAGTAAAAGCTACAACAGTTTGGGTATTGAACGTAATTTTACCAACTACATTAACATCTGCAAGAAATAATTTTTTCCCTTGATCAAATGGAACTCTATCTTGAGCTTTTGCTTGATACGTAATTACAAAAATGAATAGGCAAATAGCTAATCGTATGCTGTTTTTTAACACTAAAAAATTATTTAATTTGTTCGCTTGTTTTTCCAAATCTACGTTCTCTTTTTTGATAACTAAGGATAGCCTCATATAAATCTTCTTCTTTAAAGTCAGGCCATAATATGTCAGTAAAATATAATTCTGCATAGGCTATTTGC
>CANHKZ010000017.1 GCA_947461425.1 Flavobacteriaceae bacterium
AATTCTAATCCGTAAAAATGAGTGGTACCTAACAGATATTGTATCGGAATTTCTTTTTTTAGTTGTTCCGAAATCAAATTCCAAGTTTCCAATTCCGTTACCAAAAAAACTAAATCAGGCTGTAATGCCAAATCCACTCGCTTGAGTTGATGTTTAGCTTCCAAAATGAGATAGAAAAAACTCTCCGCTTCTCCAGCATCATAAATAGGACTCAGTTCTTGAATAAATTGGTCTCGGTACTGTTTTATTGTCATATCGTGAAAATCAAAGTAGTTTTACAAATCCTGCAACATCCATACGGGACAACTCGTATGTCCTGTAGAACCCATTGGCACATCGATGTATTCAAAACCTGATTTTTTGTATAATTTTTGTGCTGCATGCATGAATGGCATGGTTTCCAAATAACATTTTTCGAAACCAAAATCTCTTGCCGACTGCAAACAAATTGCCATCATTTGGCTTCCAATACCTTTTCCGCGAGTTTCAGGTAAAAAGTACATTTTTTGCAATTCGCAAATGCGTGGCGCTTCATTTTCCAAAGGAGCAATTCCGGCAGCGCCCTTAATTTTTCCACCTTGTTCTACTACATAATAGACAGATCTTGGCTTGTTGTATTCTTCATACATCAAGTCCAAATACGGATCTTCATAAGCGGTTCCTACTTTTGGAATATTCAATTCGTCAAAAACAGTCCGTATTAATTGAGCTACTTCCGCATTGTCTTTCTTCTCTATTTTTCTAATGAGCCAATTCTCCATTTGTATAAATGCTAATTTGAATGGCAAAAGTAACTATTGTTTATTAGAATTTTCGAAACTTATCCCATAAATCGGAAAGCTAAAAAGTAGTACTTTTGTAAGATGAACAATCACGAACACTACATCGCTCGTTGCATCGAACTTGCCAAAAATGGTTTTGGAACTACCTATCCAAATCCGATGGTGGGAAGTGTGATTGTATATGAAGACGAAATCATTGGTGAGGGTTGGCACCGAAAAGCAGGAGAATCTCATGCCGAAGTGAATGCCATTCGTTCAGTAAAAGACAAATCAAAATTAGAGAAGGCTACTATCTATGTCAGTTTAGAACCTTGTAGTCATTTTGGAAAAACGCCTCCGTGTTGTGATTTGATACTTGAAAATAAAATTCCAAATGTTGTCATTGGCACAGTCGATTCTAATATCAAAGTAGCTGGAAATGGAATCAAAAGGCTAAAAGAAGCAGGAACCAATGTTATAGTTGGCGTTTTAGAAAAAGAATGCTACGAACTCAACCAACGTTTTTTTACGTATCACGAAAAGAAAAGACCTTATATTATATTGAAGTGGGTAGAAACCCAAGATGGTTTTATAGCTCCTTTAGAAAAGGAAGAACAAAAACCCGTTTGGATTACCAATTCCAATTCGAGACAATTAGTACATAAATGGCGCACTGAAGAACAAGCTATTTTGGTGGGGACGCAAACGGTAATTGACGATAACCCTCAATTAAATGTCCGAGACTGGAATGGAAATAATCCTATCCGAATCGTAATGGACCAAAATAACCGCATTCCAAAAACAGCACATGTGTTTGATAATCAGACGAAAACGATTGTTTTTTCAAGAGAAAAAAGAACTGATTCAGGGGAAAACATTATTTTTGAAATACTAGATTTTCAACAAAATATTGCACAACAAATTGTTGAACGATTGTACGAACACCAAATCCAATCAGTAATTATTGAAGGGGGCGCTCAAACATTGCAAACTTTTATAGATGCTGCCATTTGGGATGAAGCACGAGTATTTATTGGAAACAATAAATTTGAAAAGGGATTAAAAGCTCCCCTTTTAAATAAAACCCTTTCAAAAAAAGAGAAAATAGGTACTGATGAATTATTAATATTTAGAAATTATGATTGATACTATTATTTTTGATTTTGGAGATATTTTTATCAATTTAGACCAACAAGCTACCATTAATGGCTTGCAAAGTTTGGGGTTACAATCTTGGAACGAAGATTTAGATCATTTGAATACTTCGTTTGAAAAAGGACAAATTTCGAGAGACAACTTTTTATTAGGAATTCAAAAACAAATTCCGAATGCGAAAATTGACGAAATATTAACGGCTTGGAATGCTGTTTTGTTGGATTTTCCATTGTACCGATTGGAATTTTTACAATTAGTATCACAACAATACCGTCTTTTCTTATTGAGTAACACTGATGCTATTCACATTGACCATTTTGAACAAAGAGAAGGCTTATCATTTTACAGTGATTTTTACCAATGTTTTGAAAAAGTCTATTTTTCTTATGAAATGGGTATGCGAAAACCCGATGCTGAAATTTTCAACACACTAATTCGTCAACACGAACTTTCGCCCAAGCGCACGTTATTTGTAGATGATAAAAAAGACAATACCGACGCTGCCAAAGCTATAGGAATTCAGGTATGGAATCTTCAGGTGGGTCAAGAAGACGTTGTCGATCTGTTTGACAAAAATATAATTTAGAATACACTTACCTATTGGACATCAAAGACACTTATCATACCCTAGCAAAAGCTACTGAGGAAATTCTGTTCAAAGAAAAAAGCAGTAAATTCTATGGCTATGCTTTCCCTATTGAATCTGAAGAAGAAGTAAGACCAATTATTGACCAATTACGAAAGCGGCATCCTAATGCAGTACATTATTGTTATGCATACCAAATTGGGACCGAAAAAATAAGTTACCGAGCGAATGATGACGGAGAACCAAGCAATACTGCGGGCGTACCAATTTATGGACAAATCCAGTCTTTCGGGTTAACCAATGTTATTTTAGTTGTTGTTCGAATCTTTGGCGGAATTAAATTGGGAGTAGGTGGTTTGATTTCTGCCTATAAAATCACGGCGCAACTGGTTTTAGAAGAAGCCGAAATCATTGAAAAAACAATTGATATTCATTTTTTAATTTTGTTTGATTACAAAAACATGAATAAAGTGATGCGGGTTATCAAAGAAAAAAAATTAGCCATCGTAACTCAAACCATTAAATTAGAAAACGATTCTGGAGTCGCTCTGGGAAAAATAGAGATCAAAACCCGAAAAAAAAATGCCGAAATAATTTTCGACATTTTTGATAATTTATTTGAAATCGAGATCAAACGCTTATAATAAAGCAATAATTTTACGATTTATACAATATCTTTTAACAGATCCAAAATATAATCTGGAGGAGCAGTTGGACGACCCGTTTTTAGCGACACAAAAACTAAAATAAATTCGGCAGTTGTTAATAACTCATCCAATTCATTATATATTTTACAATCAAATTCTATCTTAACCGTAGATTGACTTTTAAAAGAGGTATGAACAGTAAGTAGCTCATCATATCGCGCTGGCTTTTTATAATTAATATTCATAGAAACAATCGGCAGAGCAATCCCTTCCTCTTCCATACTTTTATAGGATACTCCCTTGTTTCTCAGCCACTCTACTCGGCCCATTTCAAAATAGGGAATATAATTTCCATGGTAAACTACCCCCATTTGGTCAGTTTCTGAGTATCGAACGCGAACTTGAATTTGATGATCTTTCATTTTATATTTATTAATTTTTATTGATTCTAAAAAGTACCATACAATAATATTTTTACAAAAAAATCTATATAATTATTTTTTTTTAAAGAAATTTGTTCACATATTTGTTGTCCCAGAAAATCAAAATAATTCCCCCGCATTTTTTGAGACAAAATTAAAACCAAACTTAATAATTTAACCGAATATATGAACAAAACTGCTCAATCAGTATGGGAAAACTGTTTATCTTTCATAAAGGATAATATTCAAGACCAAGCATACAAAACTTGGTTTGAACCAATCAAGTCAGTTGAACTTACCGATAATGCATTATATATTCAAGTACCAAGTAAATTTTTTTACGAATGGTTAGAAGAGCATTATGTTAAATTATTAAAAGTGGCGCTCACCAAAGAACTTGGAAAAAATGCAAAGTTACTCTATAAAATCAAAATGGAGAACACTTATGGAAATAAACAACCGTATACTGAGCAATTACCAAGTGCTAACAGAGCACAAATGAAACCTCAAGATGTTGATGCTCCTTTAAAAAATTTAAACCCTGAACTTAAAAATCCTTTTGTAATTCCTGGTATTCGCAATTTAAAAATTGAATCTCAGTTAAATGCAAACTATAGTTTTGACAACTTCTTAGAGGGAGACTCGAATAGATTAGCTCGTTCTGCAGGTATGGCTGTGGCCAATAAACCAGGCGGAACTTCTTTCAATCCGTTATTAATTTTTGGAGGAGTTGGTTTAGGAAAAACACATTTAGCGCACGCTATAGGTGTAGAAATTAAAGACAAATATCCAGAAAAAACAGTTTTATATATTTCTGCTGAAATTTTCACCCAACAATATATTGACTCAGTAAAGAAAAATACACGAAATGATTTTATTCATTTCTATCAATTGATTGATGTTTTGATCATTGACGATGTGCAATTCCTTTCTGGAAAATCTGGAACACAAGATGTATTCTTCCACATTTTCAATTACTTACACCAAAACGGTAAACAAGTTATATTGACTTCAGACAAGGCACCGGTTGATATGCAGGATATTGAGCAACGTTTGTTGTCTCGTTTCAAATGGGGATTGTCTGCTGAATTGCACCAACCTGATTATGAAACAAGAGTTTCTATTTTGAAAAACATTCTGTATCGAGATGGAGTAGAAATGCCAGAGGAAATTATTGAATATGTTGCCCGAAATATCAAAACAAATGTTAGAGAATTAGAAGGTGCTATAATTTCATTGATTGCTCAATCTTCTTTCAATAAAAAAGAGGTCACTGTAGAATTAGCAAAAAGCGTTGTAGAGAAATTCGTCAAAAACGTGAAACGTGAAATTTCTATCGATTACATTCAAAAAATTGTTTCCGATTATTTCCAATTGGATTTAGAAACATTACAATCGAAAACAAGAAAAAGACATGTAGTACAAGCGCGACAATTAGCGATGTATTTTGCAAAGAAATTTACAAAAGCATCTTTAGCTAACATCGGTTCCCAAATTGGAGATCGCGACCATGCTACCGTTTTACATGCTTGCAAAACAGTTGATAATTTAGTTTATACTGACAAGCAATTCAAAAAGTTTGTTGAAGATATCCACAAAAAATTAACCTTATAGACAGCAAATGTCCATAAAAATCGTAATGGTTTGCTTGGGAAATATTTGTCGGTCGCCTTTGGCCGAAGGAATATTAGCTTCAAAATTACCTCAAGATAAATTTAGTGTAGATTCTGCCGGAACAGGTTCTTGGCATATAGGACAATCTCCTGATGAACGCTCAGTGGCAGTTGCTAAAAAAAACGGACTTGATATTTCACACCAAAGAGGAAGACAGTTTAGTACTACCGATTTGGATTCTTTTGATTATATTTTTGTAATGGATAATTCCAATTATGAGAATGTTATCAATTTGGCTGAGACCAATGAACAAAAAGAAAAAGTGAAGCTCATCATGAATGAGTTGACACCAAATCAAAACAAAGAAGTTCCAGACCCCTATTTTGGTATGCACAACGGATTTGATATTGTGTACGAAATGCTTGATGAAGTTTGTGATATTATTGCTTTAAAATTGATCTCTAAACATCAATAAAAACTTTTTTTTCAACTCTAAAAATTTTAATATGAACACTCACAACTCTTTAGGAAAACTGTATTTAATTCCGGTTACCATGGGAGAATCTGATCCTATGGATGTATTACCACAAACCGTAAAAAGAGCTATTGAGTTGATCGATTATTATATTGTCGAAAATGAAAAAACTGCACGCAAGTCCATTAAAGGTGTATTTCCTGAAAAGAAACAGTCAGAACTTGTTCTATTTGCATTGAATAAACATACAGACGTTAAAGAACATCTAAGTTTTATCCAACCCTTGTTAGAAGGTAAAAACCTAGGCTTGATGAGCGAAGCAGGTTGCCCTGGAGTTGCTGATCCTGGTGCTATAATTGTAAAATTGGCGCATGAAAAAGGGATTCAAGTTATTCCGCTTGTAGGTCCATCTTCAATTCTACTTGCCATGATGGCATCAGGTATGAATGGACAAAGCTTTACTTTTAATGGTTATTTACCTATTGATAAAAGTGAAAAAAAATCAGCGTTAAAAAATTTAGAGAAATTATCTTTTGATAAAAATCAATCTCAAATTTTTATTGAAACACCCTACCGTAACAATAAACTTCTAGAAGATATTTTACAAGCTTTACAACCTTCAACACATCTTTGTATTGCAACCGATATTACCCTACCTACTGAATATATCAAAACATTACGCGTTGCTGATTGGAAAAAGACAAAAGTAGATTTACACAACCGACCTACTATTTTTATAATTCATAAAATGTAGTTCAAAATTAATTTTGTGTTTTCTGTTAATATTATGCACGCATACTATTTATTTATTATATTTACTTCATTAAATATATGAAACAATGAGTTATACAGATAAAATGTTGCGCGATGACGCATTAAAAGGAAAAGTAATAGTTGTTACTGGTGGCGGGAGCGGTTTAGGCAAAGCTATGACTAAATATTTTTTAGAATTAGGAGCCAAAGTAGCCATTACTTCGCGTGATTTAGACAAACTAAAAAACACTGCAGCCGAATTAGAAACCCAAACTGGCGGAACTTGTTTACCTATTCAATGTGATGTTCGTCACTATGAAGAAGTAGAAAATATGCTTCAAGAAACCTTAAAAACGTTTGGTAAAGTGGATATTTTATTAAACAATGCAGCGGGAAATTTCATTTCGCCTACAGAACGTTTATCGTCTAATGCTTTTGATACCATCGTAGATATTGTATTAAAAGGTACCAAAAACTGTACCTTAGCTTTTGGAAAACATTGGATTGATACTAAACAAGCATCGTCAACAATTTTGAATATTGTAACAACATATGCTTGGACTGGTTCGGCTTATGTGGTGCCAAGTGCAACTGCTAAAGCAGGAGTTTTAGCAATGACTAAAAGTTTAGCAGTAGAATGGGCTAAATACGGAATTCGTACCAATGCGATAGCACCTGGTCCGTTTCCTACTAAAGGCGCTTGGGATAGATTACTACCTGGAGATTTAGCTGAAAAATTTGACATGGCAAAAAAAGTTCCGTTAAAACGTGTAGGAGATCACCAAGAATTAGCCAACTTGGCTGCCTATTTAGTTTCGGATTTTTCTGCTTACATTAACGGTGAAGTTGTTGTTATTGACGGTGGGGAATGGCTTAAAGGCGCTGGACAATTCAATCTTTTAGAAGATATTCCGGCCGAAATGTGGGATATGTTGGAAATGATGATTAAAGCCAAAAAAAATAAATAAATTATATTAAAAAGAGCGAACTAAAAATATTCGCTCTTTTTTTATTCTCTTTACAATATAAACATATCAAATTAGTCAACATTTAGCAAAAAACGAATTCACTCTGAATTAAATTCCTATTTTTGTTAAATAAAAATACAATATAATTATATGCTTATAATAGGAATAGCTGGTGGAACCGGAAGCGGTAAAACAACTGTTGTAAATCAAATAGTAAATGAACTTCCTGAAACTGAAGTAGGTATTATTTCTCAAGATTCCTACTATAAAGAGAATGTTGGGATGAGTTACGAAGAAAGAGCTGCCATTAACTTTGACCATCCAAGATCAATAGATTTTGATTTATTGGTTAAACATCTTATAGAATTAAAATTAGGAAACAACATTAATCAACCTGTTTATTCTTTTGTTTCACACAACAGAACCAGTGACACTATTTTTACACATCCAAGAAAGGTTATGATTGTTGAAGGAATTTTGATATTAACCAATCCTGAATTGAGAGCACTTTTTGATGTTAAAATATATGTACAAGCTGATCCGGATGAACGTTTAATTCGCCGACTTAAAAGAGACATTGCGGATCGCGGGAGAGATATGGATGAAGTGTTAAATCGTTATCAAACTACGCTAAAACCAATGCATCAACAGTTTATAGAACCAACAAAAGCATTTGCAGATATAATAATACCCAACGACAAATACAATACTGTTGCAATAGATGTTGTTCGTGCCGTTATTAATCAAAAATTAAACGTTTAGAAAATATAAAATAGATCCAAAATTTAAATGTAGTTACATGATTACTTTAGATCTTATTCCTGCTTTTCGTTACAATCTATTCCTAATAAAATGAGATTTATACCGTAAATTGGGCTAAAAAAAGAAACAATGACAAATCCGCTTAAAAATAAACGCTGGTTTATATTATTGAGTAATAAGTATATTCTAGTGGCAGTATTGTTTTCTGGATGGATGCTATTTTTAGATAACTATTCGTATTTTGATCATCGCTTTTTAGACAATCAAATCAACGAACTAGAGGACAATAAAACCTACTATCAAGAAGAAATTAGGAAAGATAAAAGACACATCAAAGAACTCAAAAATATTGAGTATGTGGAAAAATATGCTCGTGAAAAATATTATATGAAAAAGGATAGTGAAGATATTTATATTATTGAATTTGAAGGAGATAGCACTATTAAAAACAAATAATTACTTGTCTATACATTGTAATAAAAACGCAAATGAAACCTCTTTTTACAAATTTCGAACCCATTTCTTCTAAAGAATGGAAACAAAAAATTCAGTTTGAACTTAATGGAGCTGATTATAACGAAAACTTGATCTGGAATTCACCAGAAGACATAAAGGTAAAACCATTCTATAATAAAGAGGATGTAAAAGAAGTTATTTCAGTGACTACAAAAGCCTCTGAATTTAAAATTTGCCAAAATATTTTTGTCCACGACATCAACAAATCAATCGAACGGGCTTTAGACAGTTTAAATAGAGGAGCGGAAAGTATCCGTTTTACTATAGAAGATGAAACTGTAGATGTCATAAAGTTATTAGAAAAACTACCCTTAGAAAATATTCCTGTTTTTTTTCATTTACATTTTATTTCGATTGAGTTTATACAACAATTAAATGAAATTGCTAGGACTAAAAAAGCTGTTATTTTTTGTAATATTGACCCTATTGGACAATTAGCTATAGATGGAAATTGGTTTACAACTAGGGAAAAAAACAATTTTGAGACTCTAAATAAACTTATAAAAAAAGACCTATTCCTTTCATTAATTAGTGTTAATGGTGCTTTGTATCAAAATGCAGGGGCAAACATGGTTCAACAAATTGCCTACACACTAGCTCATGCCAATGAATATTTTAACCGGATTGGGGTATTAAAACCACAGACTTTAGTTTTAGAAATTGCTGTAGGAACTAATTATTTTTTTGAAATTGCCAAACTAAGAGCTATTCGCTTGCTATTCAATATAATTGCAAAAGAGTACAATCAAAATTGGAATTGTCATCTTTTGGTAACCCCTTCAAAAAGAAATAAAACAATATACGATTACAATATTAATATGCTTCGTACAACAACTGAATGTATGAGTGCAATTATTGGAGGAGCGAATACCATTGCTAATTTACCTTACGATGCATTGTATCACAAAGACAACGAATTTGGAGATAGAATAGCGCGCAATCAATTATTAATTTTGAAAAATGAAAGCTATTTTGACAAAGTAAATAATCCGTCTGATGGAAGTTACTATATTGAAAGTGTAACACAACAATTAGCTTATAAGGCTTTAACTCTTTTCAAAGATATAGAAGCAAATGGTGGGTTCTTAAAGCAATTGAATGAAGGAATTATTAAAAGAAAAATTCAAGAAAGTGCAGAAAAAGAACAAGATTTATTTGATGCTGGAAAAGAAATTTTATTGGGTACAAACAAACATGCCAACAAAAATGATCGAATGAAACACGATTTGGAACTTTTCCCTTTTGTCAAAATTAAACATCGAAAAACCTTGATCACTCCAATTATAGAAAAACGTATCGCCGAAAAAATCGAACAAGAACGATTGGAAAAAGAATAATTGACCGGTATTCTAAACAAAATGTCAATTTGAAATTTGTTACAAAAATGAAAAGAAAAGACCTTCAACATATACAAATCAAATCTTTAGCAAATTCGCAAAATCAAATTAAAATTGATACCGAATTTCAAACAGCAGAAGGTATTGCTTTGAAAAAAACATATAGCCAACAAGATACGAATGAATTAGAACATTTAGATTTTGGGGCAGGATTCGCACCTAATTTACGAGGTCCTTATGCAACAATGTATGTTCGTCGCCCTTGGACGGTACGCCAATACGCAGGATTTTCGACTGCTGAAGAAAGCAATGCTTTTTATAGACGTAACCTCTCTGCGGGTCAAAAAGGACTTTCGATAGCCTTCGATTTACCAACTCACCGTGGCTACGATTCAGATCACGAACGCGTAGTAGGTGATGTAGGAAAAGCTGGAGTAGCAATCGATTCTGTCGAAGATATGAAAGTTTTGTTTGACCAAATTCCATTAGACGAAATGTCGGTTTCTATGACAATGAATGGCGCTGTATTGCCAATCATGGCTTTTTATATTGTTGCTGCAGAGGAGCAAGGTGTTGCACCAGAAAAACTATCGGGAACCATACAAAATGATATATTGAAAGAATTTATGGTACGAAATACCTATATCTATCCACCCTCACCTTCAATGAAAATTATTGCTGATATATTTGAATATACTAGTAAAAATATGCCGAAATTTAACTCTATTTCTATTTCGGGTTATCACATGCAAGAAGCTGGAGCTACAGCAGACATTGAACTGGCTTATACTTTAGCTGATGGTTTAGAATACATACGAACTGGATTAGCAACAGGATTAAAAATTGATGAATTTGCTCCAAGACTTTCTTTCTTTTGGGCTATTGGGATGAACCATTTTATGGAAATTGCCAAAATGAGAGCTGGGAGAATGATTTGGGCGAAACTAGTGCAACAATTCAATCCTAAAGACGAAAAATCTTTAGCACTTCGCACGCATTGTCAAACATCTGGTTGGAGTTTAACCGAGCAAGATCCATTCAATAATGTAGCTAGAACGTGTATAGAAGCAGCGGCAGCAGCTTTTGGCGGTACGCAATCATTACATACCAATGCACTTGATGAAGCAATTGCTTTACCTACAGACTTTTCTGCAAGGATTGCCAGAAATACTCAATTGTATTTGCAAGACGAAACCAAAATTACAAAAACAGTTGATCCATGGGCTGGAAGTTATTATGTAGAAAATCTAACTAATGAAATAGCACAAAGCGCATGGAAATTAATTGAAGAAGTGGAGAAATTAGGGGGAATGACTAAAGCTATTGAATCAGGAATTCCGAAGCTTAGAATAGAAGAAGCAGCAGCGAGAAAACAAGCGCGGATTGATAGTGGACAAGACATAATAGTTGGAGTTAACCAATACCGTTTAGATAAAGAAGATCCATTGCAAATTTTAGATGTAGATAATCAAATGGTGCGAGGACAACAATTAGAACAATTGGAGCGCATTAAATCGACTCGAAATAATGAAAAAGTTAGGAAAATTTTAGACCAATTAGTACTTTGTGCAAAAACAGGAGAAGGGAATTTATTAGAAATTGCTGTTGAAGCTGCTAGATTTAGAGCAACTTTGGGAGAAATCAGCGATGCCTTGGAAACTGTTTACGGAAGGTATAAAGCACAAATTAAATCTTTTAGCGGAGTGTATAGTAAAGAAATAAAAAACGACGAAAGTTTTGAAAATGCAAAAAAATTAGCAAATGTTTTTGCTGAAAAAGAAGGTAGAAGACCTCGAATTATGATTGCAAAAATGGGACAAGATGGACATGATCGCGGTGCCAAGGTTGTTGCAACAGGTTATGCTGATGTAGGCTTTGACGTTGATATTGGACCATTATTTCAAACCCCTTCCGAGGCAGCTAAACAAGCTGTTGAAAATGACGTCCATATTTTGGGTGTCTCTTCATTAGCAGCTGGTCATAAAACCTTAGTTCCCCAAGTTATTGAAGAACTAAAAAAATACGGTCGAGAAGATATTATGGTCGTAGTGGGGGGAGTTATTCCAGCTCAAGATTATCAATTTTTATTTGATTCAGGAGCAGTAGCTGTATTTGGTCCAGGAACTAAAATTAGTGAAGCAGCTATCAAAATATTGACTATTTTGATAGACTAATTTACATAAAAAAGGATTATCAAAAAAGATAACCCTTTTTTAATATATAAAGTTGGTATATTACGTTTAGATAGAAGCGTATTTGTCAGCCTCAATAAATGATGTGTCATAGCCGCCAAATGCTTTCATGTAACTAATAATAGAGGTTCCATATGCATCTCTAAAATAGCGTACTCCATTAGATCTAAAGAATCTTTTTACGGTGCGAACGCCACCTAAATGAGCTGCGGCTAAAATACCCGATTCCGTAATTTGAATTCCATTAATTACAACTCCTTCATATTTTTCAATCTCTTTACGCAACAACCATTTATTCTTTGACAAGAGAACTAAAAAAGCCTTCTCTTGCAATTCAGGGTTATTCAAAAAAGCAGCATTATTATACACGCCAATTGATCTCAAAGTCACCGGGCCAAATTGATATTTACCCAAATAACCCAATGAATTGATTTTTCGATATTTTCCTTGAGATTCTTTAAAGGCAATTGCTTCTTTGTAACCAATAAAGAAATTTCCTGTAAAAGGAATATTCAATTTAGCATAATCTTCTTGTTTGTGAGATGGAAACAAATAATCGGAGCCGTCAGATCCGTTTGTTAGAAACCAAGGGTTGGAATCAAAATTAAAAGGTTTAAAACCTAAGCTTAAAAAAGCTATTATTAAAAGTAAAGTGGAATAAAAATGCCATTTCTTTATCATAAATTGTTTTTCTTCTAACGCTGTCACCCTCAGAAATTTCTACATTGCAAATATACAACAAAAAATACAATGCTTAAAATCAAGCTATTAAAGTTTTATTAAACAATTTATTAACATTTTGGGAATATAAAAAACCGGTAGTATTGAGCCAATTGTAATTTTTATTTTTTAGTAAATTAAATAAATAATTCGAGTTTGTAAAGATAAAAAAAGCGGAAAAATAATTTTCGCTTATAGATTTATCTTTTTAATCCCTGATTATTGATCCAATTATAATATTTCTGAGCATTCTTTTCATGTTCCGCTTGAGTTACCGCAAAATCATGATAACCAAAACGCTCAACACTTGCACAGAAATAAATGTAGTTATGCTTTTCGGGATTTAATACTGCCTCAATAGCTGTAATATCTGGCATAGCTATGGGTCCTGGTGGCAATCCATTACTATAATAGGTATTATATGGAGAGGCAACTTGTAAATCTTTATTCAATACTCTTTTAATAACTTGCTTAAAATCATTTGATTTTTTCTTTACAGCATAAATTACAGTTGGATCAGCTTGTAATAAAATTCCTTTGTTCAAACGGTTCAAATATACTCCTGCAATCCTGGGTCTTTCATCTTTTTTTACGGATTCTTTATGGACAATAGAAGCTAAAATAGTTGCCTCAATAGGTGTTAAACCTTGAATTTTAGCTTTGGCAATACGCTCTTCATTCCAGAAAATGCGGTATTCTTTAATCATTTTATCGCGAAACTTAGTTGCAGTTGTATTCCAAAATAATTCGTAAGTATTAGGGATAAACATAGTCAACACATTTTCTTCATTAAACCCATTTTCGTTTAAGAAGGTTGAATCTTTAAAAGTTGTCAGTAATGAAAGACTATCAGCCTCTAATTCAGAACCAATTCTACCTGCAAAATCTTCTAATCGTTCTTGATTATTGAATGAAAGCTTGACTGCTTCATTGATGCGCAACGCATTGATTAATTCATTACTATTCATTCCTTTTTTGAACAAAAACTTACCTGATTTTACATTATTGGGATATTTTTTTTTATGGGCTACCGCATCAAATCGATCCATGTTTTGAACATAAGGAGCTACTATCTTTTTTACTGTTTCGTAATCAGAATCCGTTGGAACATAAACATACACTTCATTTTCTTCGAATTTAGTATTGTCTGAAAATATTTGACGTACTAGTACCAGTCCGTAAATCATTAGAACTGAAATTAAAACGATACTAACTGTAGTGATGATTTTTTTTATATTCAAAACTTTATTTTTTAAAATGAATGATTAACTAATTGATATAGAGCTTCGTCTTTAAAACTGCCGTTAACTAACGTCCAATCTTTTTTTATGCCTATTTTTTGAAATCCAAATTTAGTAAAAAGTGCTATACTAGAAATGTTATCAGTCGCAATATTTGCATACAATTGGTGTATATTCAAATTATAAAAAGCGTACTTGATTAATAATTCTAGTGCTTCCGAACCGATATTCTGATTCCTATTCTCAATAGCTTGAATTACAATTCCTATTCCGGCTCTTCTATTTTGAGGATCAAAATCGAACAAATCGATTAAACCTAAAGCAGGGAAATCTTGGTCTTGACAAATTGCCAAACGCAATTGTTTGGCCTCATAAATATCTTGATGCGCGTTTTCCAAATACTGCTTCACTAAAAACCGACTGTAAGGGGTTTGTGTATTGCTGACTTCCCAAATACTTTGGTCATTTTCCATAGCATAGACAAATTCTAAATCGCTTGGCTCGAGCGCCCTGAGGTAAATATTTTTGCCCAGTAAAGTTATCATAATATAACGTTTAATTAAATTTCAATAACTCCTTTGAATACAAATTCTGCAGGACCTTTTAAAAATACATTGGTGTATCTCCCATCTATTTTCTCAAATGAAACGGCTAATTTTCCGCCTTCAACATTCAAATTAATCGCGGATAAATCCGTTTCTCCTATCGCATTCATAGCAATAGCAACTGCAGTAGCTCCTGTACCACATGCCAAAGTCTCGTTCTCTACCCCTCTTTCGTAGGTTCGCAAAGAAAAAGTAGTTTCGTTAATTTTTGTTACAAAATTAATATTACTTCCTTCTTGTCCATACAATTCTCCATAACGAATTGCCGCTCCATTTTCTTTTACATTATAATGTTGTAAATCCGAAACTAGTTGCACATGATGAGGAGAACCTGTGTTTAAAAAGGAATATTCTGGTGTGTTCTTAATTTGGTTAACATCAATCATTTGTAAAGAAACAATACCATCAGTTGCAACGGTTGCATAATGCAAGCCATCCGTAGCAATAAAAGTAGTTTCGTTTTTGATTAAATTTAATTTTTTGGCAAAAGCCACTAAACAACGACCGCCATTACCACACATCGAACTCAAATTACCATCCGAATTGTAATACACCATTCTGAAATCACTTTCAGCATCATTATCAAGTAAAATAAGACCGTCCGCTCCAATACCGAACCGACGATCGCAGAGATGCGCTATCAATTGGGTATTTTCTTTAGGGAAAGAATTAGAACGATTATCAATCATTACAAAATCGTTTCCTGTGCCTTGGTACTTATAAAATTCTAATTGCATTTTCTTGAGTATAAAACACAAAAGTACGAACTATTAATGAAATGTTAATCATTGTTAAAGAGCGTTAAACTGTTTTTTATTGAACCATTTCTGTTTTAAATTTACATCCAAAATCTAAAAACATAATAATTATGAATCGCTTTTCAAGTCTTTTTTTAGTATCGCTTTTAAGTGGTGCTGTAACGCTGACTACTTACAAATTGTTATTCGAGTTTAATGGTTATTTTTCTAAAAATCCAAAAGAGGTGGTAACTAAAGCCTCTGATTTTTACGGAAAAAGAGTAGGATTTTCAGCAGAAAATGTTGATTTTACTGAATCTGCAGAAAAAACAATTCATACTGTTGTTCATGTCAAAAACGTGTCAAGAAGAACCATTTCAAATCCAATTTTGGAATTCTTTTATGGTTATGGAGGAAGTCAACAACAGGAGCAAATAGGAGCCGGATCTGGAGTTATTATTTCAGAAGACGGTTATATAGTAACTAATAATCACGTAGTAAAAGAGGCTACTGAAATTGAAATAACCTTAAATAATAAAAAATCATACAAAGCAAAACTCATTGGGACCGACTCTAAAATGGATATTGCTTTGTTAAAAATTAATGCTGAGGAAAAGTTACCGTATACAGCTTTCGCCAATTCTGATTCAGTAAAAGTTGGAGAATGGGTATTAGCAGTTGGAAATCCGTACAATTTAACCTCAACAGTAACCGCAGGGATAGTATCAGCTAAGGCACGGAATCTGGACACAAAGGGAATCCAATCTTTTATTCAAACTGATGCTGCAGTAAATCCCGGAAACAGCGGCGGTGCTTTGGTTAATACGAGAGGTGAATTAATTGGAATCAATACTATGATTAGTTCACCAACCGGAAGTTATGCTGGCTATTCATTTGCTGTTCCTTCTAACATTGCCCGAAAAATAATTGAAGATATTATGGAATATGGGAATGTACAACGCGGTATTCTTGGTGTAGAAGGTGGAGAATTAAATTCGAAATCTTCTAAGGAATTAGGTATTTCACAAACTGAGGGATTCTATGTAAATAAAGTCACCAAAAATTCTGGCGCTGAAAAAGCAGGACTTCAAAAAGGAGACGTTATTATCAAATTAGATAATCAATCGGTAGCTACTTTTGCTGATTTATCAGGTTATATCAACACTAAACGACCGAATGATAAAGTAGAAGTAACTATAATTAGAGGGGGTAAGAACACAATGATTTCCGTGATTCTTAGTAAAAATGAGAATTTTAATACTGAATTCAAAGGGATGGAGTTAGAAAACATAGATGCTACTGATAAAAAAAGATTTCGTTTGAACTATGGCGTAAAAATCAAGGCAATTACAAACGAAAATTTGAAGGTATATGAAAGAGAACTTTTAGGTAATATTATTTTGAACATTGATAATGTAAAGGCAATTGATATCGAAACTGTTTCAAAATTATTGAACAATAAAGCAGAAAATCAAAGTATTCGTATCGAGATGATTAACCAAAATGGAGAGGTTTTAAGAATTATCATATAGATACTTTTTTAAATGAAAGCCAACCAATTATTGTTGGTCGGCTTTCATACCATTAAAGAATTGGTAAAACCGTGGTAGACTTTACTTCGGAAATAATAAAAAAACTATTAATCAAGGAAACTTCTGGTAAAACAGATAATTTTTGTTGGTGAAAATGGTGGTAACTATCCATATCAGCCAATACTACTTTAAGAAGATAATCAAAATTCCCTGAAACAAAATTACATTCCACTACTTCAGGCATATTCAAAATCGATTTGTTGAACCCTTCAGAAACATCATGAGTTTGTTTTACTAAGGTTACTTGACAATAAACAGTTAAAAAAATTCCTAGTTTCTTTTTATTGACAAGTGACACATACTTTTCAATAACTCCCTCTTTTTCTAAACGCTTAACCCGATCATGAACTGGTGTTAAAGATAAATTAATCTTATTAGAAATATCTTTTAAGGTCAAATGCGCATTTTCTTGAAGTAACCGAAGAATCTTTTTATCAGTAGCATCTATAGTTGTCATAGCAATTAAATTAAATTAAACACAATTTTGGCCAATAGTCAATTTTTCTTTTAGGTATTCCTAAAAACAATATTAAAAGAAATATAATGTTTAAAAATAATAAATAAAAGAAAAAATTACTATTTTAAATGTAATATTACAATAATTTTTTCTTTATTAATATATTTGTTTTAAGAATTTTAGAACTAACTTTTTAAAACTACATTTTATGATTATAGGTGTTCCAAAAGAAATTAAAAATAACGAAAATCGTGTTGCCCTTACTCCAGCTGGTGTAGCTGAATTTAAAAAACACGGTCACAAAATTTATATTCAAGCTAGTGCAGGTGAAAATAGCGGGTTTAGCGATAGTGTATATACAACTGCTGGAGCTGAAATTTTACCAACAATTGAAGCAATTTATGACATTGCGGAAATGATTATTAAAGTTAAAGAACCGATAGCTTCAGAATATCCTTTGATTAAAAAAGACCAATTGGTATTTACTTATTTTCACTTCGCATCCTCTGAGGTTTTAACCAAAGCCATGATAGACCGCGAAGCAATTTGTTTAGCTTACGAAACCGTAGAAAAAACAGATAGAAGCTTACCATTATTAATCCCAATGTCTGAAGTGGCCGGAAGAATGTCTATTCAAGAAGGAGCTAAATATTTAGAAAAACCGATGCAAGGCAAAGGAATTCTATTGGGCGGAGTCCCTGGAGTGAGTCCCGCAAAAGTTGTTGTTTTAGGTGGGGGAATAGTAGGTACCCAAGCGGCAAAAATGGCTGCAGGTTTTGGTGCTAGCGTAACAATTATGGATGTGAGTTTAGCACGTTTGCGTTACTTGTCTGATATTATGCCTTCCAATGTAACAACTTTAATGTCTAATCACTATAATATCTGTGATGCCATTGCTGATGCTGATTTAGTTATTGGAGCCGTTTTAATTCCCGGAGCCAAAGCACCGCATTTAATTACCAAAGATATGCTCAAGTTAATGAGTCCTGGAACTGTAGTTGTTGATGTAGCTGTTGATCAAGGAGGGTGTATTGAAACCTGTACTCCAACTACTCACGAAAATCCAACCTTCGTTATTGACGGAATCGTTCACTATTGTGTAGCCAACATGCCTGGTGCAGTACCTTATACTTCTACATTAGCTTTAACTAACGCTACCTTACCATACGCCATTATGTTAGCTAACAAAGGATGGAAAAAAGCATGCAATGAAAACGAAGAATTGAAAAAAGGATTAAATATCGCCAACGGTAAAATCGTTTACCAAGGAGTTGCTGACGCTTGGGGATTACCATTCGAAGAAGTTAGCAGTATTTTATAAATTATAAGTTCCCCACATAACCTAAAAAGCCGTCTTGACAATCCAAGACGGCTTTTGTATTTTAAAAACTAAAAATTATTCTTTAGGCTTCGTAAAATAGTAAATTGGAATTCCCGTTAACATGATTAAAACTCCCCAACCACAGGTAGAAAATTTAGTAAGCAACAATGAAATGCACACCGCCGAGGCAATTACAATATATAACATTGGTAAAAAAGGATAACCAAAAGCTTTATAAGGTCTCTCAACATCCGGCATTTTTTTTCGCAAAATAAATATTCCATAAATGGTAAGAATGTAAAATATCAAAACTATAATAATTACAAAGTCTAATAAATCTCCATACTTACCTGTCAAACATAAAAGTGAAGCCCAAATACACTGTATCCAAAGTGCCCATTCTGGTACGCTAGCAGCATTCAAATTAGCTGCTTTTTTAAAGAATAAACCGTCTTTGGCCATAGTGTAATATACTCTTGCTCCCGCCATAATCAATCCGTTGTTACAAGCGAAAGTCGAAATCATAATCATGACGGCAATAATGATAGTTCCCATATCGCCAAAAGTATATTGCGAAGCTACAACAGCCACTCGATCTGATTTTGCAGTAGCAATTTCATCAAGAGGAATCACTGCTAAATACATCAAATTAGTCAAAACATATATAACCGTAACTATAAAAGTTCCAAGAAACAAACTCAATCCTACGTTGCGTTTTGGATTTTTGATTTCGCCAGCTATAAAAGTCACTCCATTCCAAGCATCACTTGAAAATAAAGAACCTACCATGGCAGCAGAAATTCCTGTCAATAATGCTGTTCCGCTTATGGGCAACCACGAACCGATTTCGCTAGAATACGAACGCGTATTCCAAGCATCAGACCAATTGGCATTCCAAACATCTGCTTTTGCAGCCAATAAAAACCCAAAAGTGATTAAACCAAAAAGCGAGAGAATTTTTATAACAGTCAAAACGGTTTGTAACGTTTTGCTGTTTTTAACTCCTCTACTATTGACATAAGTGAGCAAAACAATAGTAAGTATGGATACTATTTGAGCTGCATTTAATTGAAATGAACTCAATTCAAAAACTATATTTTCATCACTCAAAGAAGGTATTAAATAAGCTGCAAATTTTGAAAATCCAACGCCAACTGCAGCTATTGTTCCTGTTTGGATTACAGCAAAGAAACTCCAACCGTATAAAAATGCTATTAATTTATTATACGCTTCTTTTAAATATACGTACTGACCTCCCGCCTTAGGGAACATGGCACTCAACTCACCATAACTCACGGCAGCTATCATGGTGATAACACCTGAGATCAACCAAATTAATGTCAGCCAACCTGCAGATCCAACTTGCCTTGCAATGTCAGCACTCACAATAAAAATACCAGATCCTATCATTGATCCTACGACTAACATTGTTCCGTCTAATAATCCTAATTCGCGCTTAAAATCTTCAGGTTGATTTTCTTTCATATTTATAGGTGTTGGTTAAATTTTGGCTGGTTAAAGATATACATTTTTTCAAAAAAATATTTCTGACAAATCAACTAAGTATTTTGACATAAAAAAAACTCCTCTATTGAGGAGTCTTATACTTATTGCTGAAGTACCCTATTAATTTGAGTAAAATTCTTCTCGTAATATTTTTCCTTTGTAGATGATATAATAACACCTCCATGGGTAGCAGAATGAATAAATTTAATTTCCCCATCGTATACCTCAACTACCATACCTACATGATTAATTTGACTTCCTCCTCTGGTTTTGAAAAATATTAAATCCCCTTTTTGAGCTTGATTCGGATCTACTACTTTACCAATGGTAGCCATTTCATGAGAAGATCTTGGCAATTTAATATCCAATGAACTAAAAGTAGCATACATCAATCCAGAACAGTCAAAACCATTTTTTGAAGTTCCACCAGATCGGTATCTCGATCCTAAATTATCGGATGCCATTTTAATTAATTCATCAGCAAGATCCTCACTCGTATTCCATTTTGATAAACTGCTTGCAATAGTAAGATTATCTATATCTGTAATTGTATTACTTCTCTCCGTAGTAAGCTGTTTTAAATCAACAACATCACCTTGAACAGCTTTTGCTCCAGATATAGTTAATGTAGCACCCACATATAAATTTTTGAGTATCAATGGATTTTGTGTTTCCAATTCCGCTATAGATATACCGTACTTTTTAGCAATTCCGTATTTAGTCTCTTTAGCAAGAACCTCGTGAATTACAGATTTTATATTTTCTTCAATAGCCTCCTCTTTTACAAAAACTATTTCCTTGGAATTTTCAATTTGTTCTATCTTTTTGGGGGTTGCTATCGCAACTTGTTTTACTTCTGGAGTAACAACAGTAATTCCTTCTTTTTTTGGTATGAGAATTTTTTGACCTGTTTTAAGAAGTTCATTCTCTAAAATTGGGTTAGCTTTATCTAAATCGGCAACTGAAATTCCATATTGTTTCGCAATTCCAAATTTTGTTTCAGATAAAGCCACTTCATGGATAATTGTTTCATTTTTTGTAACAATGGATACAGAACTATTTTTTGCAGGGTTTTCCGTTAGAATTACCTCTTTTTTGATTTCTAATTTGGGGATTTCATTCTTTGTTATAGAACTAATATTTGAATTGAGTTTGTTGGGAATCGTAATTTTTTGTCCTGCTTTCAGGCCTGTTTCAGCTAATTCTGGATTAGCAGTATTAATATCTTTTAGTGAGATTTTATATTTTTTTGCAATACCAAATAAAGTTTCATTTGGTTGTACTTCGTGTATGCTTTCAACTGAAGTAAGCTTTGATCTCGTTTCAACTTTCAATCCTTTCGAGCTCCTACGGGGAATTAAAATTATAGATTCTAATTTCAGTACTCGACTACAATCTGGATTGAGTTCGTAAATAGCGCTTGGTTCAATTTGATATTTCTCCGCGATAGCAGTAACGGTTTCGCCTTTTTTTACTGTATGCTTAATCAGTTTTTCTTGAGAAAAAACGTTCGAAAAATTGATGAACGTTAATATTAAAAGTAGTTTATAGTATTTCATTAGGTCTTTAATTAGGCTCTCTATTCTTATGATAGCATGTTTAATTATCCATCCAAATAAAACAAAGAGTTTATTTTAAGGATTACAAAGGTAGCCTTTTTACTCTCAAATTAAGTTAAAGCATTTATAAAATTGACGCCAAAAGTGGCAATAACCCATTAGAGATAACCATTTTACTTCGAAAAATGATTGTATTAAAAACAAAAAAGTCTAAGTAAAACTTAGACTTTTTAACATTTATTGAAAACTATTTGTTATCTGACTAACAATTTATGTGGCGGTGCAAACTTTGTCAAGTTAATACCTTCAACTGCTTTTTTATATTCTTCTAACGAAGGAGTTCTCCCTAAAATGGTTGACAAAACAACTACTGGAGTAGAGGAAAGTAACGATTCCCCTTTTTTCTCTGCGGTATCTTCTACAACTCTTCCTTGGAATAAACGAGTAGAGGTTGCCATTACGGTATCACCTTTAGATGCTTTTTCTTGGTTACCCATACAAAGGTTACAACCTGGGCGCTCTAAATACAACATGTTTTCATACTCTGTACGTGCCGCTCCTTTGGGTGCATTGTCATCAAATTCAAAACCTGAATATTTTCTCAATACTTCCCAATCGCCTTCTGCTTTCAATTCATCAACAATATTGTAAGTAGGTGGTGCAACCACTAAAGGCGCTTTAAACTCAACTTTACCCTCATGTCGCTCAATATTTTTAAGCATTTGTGCCAATATTTTCATATCGCCTTTATGCACCATACACGAACCAATAAATCCTAAATCAACTTTTTTAGTACCTCCATAAAAAGATAATGGACGAATCGTATCGTGAGTATAACGTTTAGAAACATCTTTATTATTTACATCTGGATCCGCAATCATAGGTTCGTTGATAATATCTAAATCCACCTCTAATTCAGCATAATATTTAGCATTCGCATCTGGACGCAAAGCCGGTTTGTCTCCTGTTTTAATTTCCTCAATCCTCTTATTTGCTTTATTGATAAGACCTTGAAGTACTCTATGAGCATTATCCATGCCTTTGTCAATCATAATTTTGATTCTCTCTTTAGCAATTTCCAGAGATTCGATCAATGTATCATCTTCAGAAATACAGATTGACGCTTTTGCCTTCATTTCAGCAGACCAATCAGTGAAAGTAAACGCTTGATCAGCAGTTAATGTACCAATGTGTACTTCAATAATTCTTCCTTGAAACACGTTTTCACCACCAAATTTATGCAACATTTGTGCTTGAGTTGCATGCACCACATCACGGAAATCCATGTATTCTTTCATGAGCCCTTTGAAGGTTACTTTAACTGATTCTGGAATTGGCATAGAAGCCTCTCCAGTTGCTAAAGCTAATGCCACGGTACCTGAGTCAGCTCCAAAAGCAACTCCTTTAGACATTCTTGTATGGGAATCACCACCAATAATAATCGCCCATTCATCAATAGTAATATCATTCAATACTTTATGAATTACATCTGTCATTGGAAGATAAACACCTTTTGGATCACGTGCTGTAATTAGACCAAAATCATTCATGAATTGCATCAATTTAGGAATATTAGCTTGTGCTTTTTTATCCCAAACAGAAGCAGTATGACATCCTGATTGGTACGCTCCATCAACAATCGGCGAAATCACTTTGGCTGCCATTGATTCTAATTCTTGAGCCGTCATCAATCCCGTAGTATCTTGCGACCCAACTATATTGACTTCAACTCGAACATCTGAACCAGCGTGTAATATTTTTCCTGGTGTTGTTCCAACAGCATTTTTGTTGAAAATTTTCTCAACAGCCGTCAAACCTTGCCCGTCATTTGATACTTCTTTAGACGGAGCAAAAACAGTTGGAATGTCGATTCCTAAAACTTTACATGCAAATGTTTGAATTTTTTTACCAAATACAATAGCATAGGAACCACTTGCTTTGATAAACTCAATTTTTTGTGGCGTAAAAGATTTTGACAAGTCAATTAATTCTTTATCACCATTATATAATTTCTTAGCTTTAGTATTGATTGTTAAAACTGTTCCTGTAGCTACCGAATACACTTGTTCTAAAATAGGATCTCCATTTTCATCACGAACTAACGTACCGTTTTCATCTACTTTTTTAACCCAGTTTTTCAAATCAATTCCTATACCACCCGTAACGTCTACAGTAGTAAGAAAAATTGGTGAAATACCATTAGTACCACCCACAATTGGTGCAATATTTACAAACGGAATATAAGGACTTGCTTTTTTTCCTGTCCAAAGTGCCACATTGTTCACTCCTGACATTCTAGAAGATCCTACGCCCATAGTCCCTTTTTCAGCAATTAACATCACACTTTTGTCAGGATGTTGTGCCTGAAGTGCTTGAATCTGTTCTTGTGCTTGAGGCGTAATCATACATTTACCATGCAATTCACGATCTGAACGGGAGTGCGCTTGGTTCCCTGGAGATAGTAAATCCGTTGAGATATCACCCACACCTGCAATGAATGTAACTACTTTAATTTCTTCAGGCATTTCCGCCAATTTGGTGAAAAACTCTGCTTTGGCGTAACTTTCTAAAATGTCTTTAGCCGTAGCATTACCATTTTTATAAGCTTCTTTTAAGCGATCTGTATCGGCGTCATAAAGATATACTTGTGATTTAAGAACATCTGACGCTTGTTTTGCAATGGCTACATCATTACCTAATGCTAAATCGAGTAAAACTTCAATAGAGGTACCCCCTTTCATATGAGATAATAATTCAAAAGCATAAGCGGGTGTAATTTCTTTTACTACTTCTTTCTCAAGAATAATATCTTTTAAGAAATAAGCCTTTTTACCTGCAGCACTAGTTGTACCTGGTAAGGTGTTATAAATAAAGAAGTTAAGACAGTCTTTTCTATTTGGAGAATTTTCTTCTTTGATTTGTGAGATAATTTCACTCAGTAATTCCGCGCTATCAATTGGTTTTGGATGCAATCCTTGACCTTTGCGTTCTTCAATTTCTTTGATATAGTCGTTGTAAAAGTTCATTTCTGTATTGATAGCCATAATGTAATTTGGTATTAATTTTTGTAAAGCAAATTTATGTATTAATGATGAGAATTAAAAATAATTTAATGCTCCTCTAAGGACTAACGATTATTATTATAAAAAAATAAATTAGATCGAATTATATTATTAAAACAACAATTTTTCAAGTTGTTGCTACACAATTATTAAAAGTAACATTCATCAAATAGTTTTCAGAAGGTTTTAAAATAAAAGGAATTTAAACCAGAAAATTGAGATTAAAGAAGTTGATTAATAATTTGTTCCTCTGTAATTCCTTCAGCATCCGCCTTGTAGTTTTTAATAATTCGGTGCCTTAAAATTCCAATTGCTACCGCTTTTACATCTTCTATATCGGGCGAGAATTTACCATTGAAAGCGGCGTGCGCTTTAGCTGCCAAAATTAGATTTTGAGAAGCTCTTGGTCCAGCTCCCCAATCCAAATAATTTTTAATGTAGTCTGAAGACAACGTACTATCTGGTCTTGTCTTACCAACCAAAGTAACTGCATATTCAATCACATTATCAGCCACTGGAATACGGCGAATTAAGTGTTGGAAATCGATGATTTCTTGAGCTGTAAATAAGGGTTGTATTTCATCCCTTACATCCGAAGTGGTTTGTTTCACCACTTGCACTTCTTCTTCAAAACTGGGATATTCTAGTTTAATAGCAAACATGAATCGATCCAATTGTGCTTCTGGCAAAGGATAGGTTCCTTCTTGATCAATAGGATTTTGAGTAGCCAAAACAAAATAAGGTAAGTTCAATTGATATTGTTGCCCTGCAATTGTTACTGAACGCTCTTGCATAGCTTCAAGCAAAGCGGCTTGCGTTTTAGGGGGTGTTCTATTGATTTCATCTGCTAAAATGATATTGGAAAAAATAGGCCCTTTAATAAATTTGAATCGCCTATTTTCATCTAATATTTCACTTCCTAAAATATCCGAAGGCATTAAATCTGGTGTGAACTGTATTCGTTTGGAATCCAAACCTAAGGCTTGCGCCAAGGTATTTACCATCAAGGTTTTTGCTAATCCTGGGACACCTACCAATAAAGCATGCCCGCCAGAAAAAATAGCCAACACAATTTGATCAATAACAGCGTCTTGACCCACTATAATTTTAGCGATTTCTTTTTTTAGCGCAGTTCTTTTTTGAACTAAGTTATGAATATCAGCTACATCAGACATTTTTGAAATAATTTAAATTAAAAAGAGTTAGCAAAATGATTTTGATTTCATAAAGCTAACTCTTTTTTGATTTATATAATAAATTTATTTTTTCAACCAATTGTTAGTAAACGCACAATCTCTATATTCTCCTATAATTTTGATATAAGTATCTTTTATTTTATCATCAAACCATTTTCCAACAGCTTTGATTTGTTTTTCTTTCAAAGCTAATTCTTTGATTTTAGTGTAATCTTTCGCATAATCAGCGTTGTGCTCATTAATTCTATTGGTAACTGTAATTAACTTGTACTGTTTTTTTCCCTCTTGGGGCTCTTCAGCAAAAGGACTAGAAACTTCATTTTCTTTTAAATTAGAAACTTGAGCATATAATGTCGGATCCATTTTTGTCAATTCAAAACGAGTATCTTGCGTTTTAGGATTAATTAAAATTCCTCCATTAGTTTTTGTTTCTTTTTCATCAGACATAGTTCTAGCGGCTTCTGCAAAAGTAATTTCCTTGTCCATGATTCGCTTGCGAATTAAATTAACTTTTTCTTTTGCTTCTTGCAAGGACTCCTCAGTTACTTTAGGAGCCAATAAAATGTGACGTAATTCTACCTCTTGTCCTTTTATTTTTTCTACATAAATAATATGATATCCAAAATCAGTTTCAAATGGCGCTGAAATCTCGCCTTCTGCCAAGCTAAAAGCCACGTCTTTAAACTCTTTTACAAAAGGGGTTTTACGATTCATTTTATAAAAACCACCACTTGCTCTAGACCCTGGATCTTGCGAGTATAAAACAGCTTTTGTAGCAAAACTCGAGCCCTCTTGAATATCTTTTTTGAAACCATTCAAACGATCTATAACTTTTTGCTTGTCGGCATCCGAAATTTTAGGTTTAACTACAATTTGTGCTACTTCCATTTCTGCACTAAAAAGAGGCAATTCGTCTTTTGAAATTGTTTTAAAAAAGTTACGCACTTCCTCGGGAGTTATTTGTACATCGTCTACAATTTTCTTTTGCATTTCAGTTGTTAACTTATTCTCTTTTAAAATATCAAAAAAATAAGTTCTAAATTCTTCTTCATTATTTTTTTTATAATATTCCACTATTTTTTCTATGGAACCAAGTTGTTCTGTCATATAATTCAATCGCTCATCCATCATTGTTTTTACTTCAGTATCAGTAACTTTAACACTGTCTTGAATGGCTTGGTGTGCATATAATTTATCTTCCATTAGTTTCCCTAACATCTGACATCTTGTAATGTCTTTAACAGCACCTCCTTGGCTAGAAATTTCCAAATAGGCTTTGTCAATATCTGAATCCAAAATAATATAATCACCAATAGTAGCGATTACGCCATCAACTTTCATTTTTTTAGACGAGTTCGTTTTTGGAACTTCTTTTGTTGGTTGCTCTTTAATCACCTCTTGGGCAGCCAGAGTAACTACAGAAAAAATAAACAAGAAAACAGAAAGTGCTTTTTTATTTACAAAAGAGGTAATCGATGGTAATTGAAATATCATTGTTTAATTTTTATTTTATAGTACTTCTAATACTAATTACAGAAGCCGAAAATGTATTATTCCCAACAAAAATAACAAATCCATTAGAGAATGCAAGTGAACAGAGTACTATTAACAAAAAATTATTAAGGAAATTAGAAACAGTGTTTAAATTTGAAAAAAAACTCTAGACTCTCCATGCATTTTGAGTAGTGGTGTACTTTTTAAAGCTCCTAGAAAAGCTTTTGGAATTAGTTAATTAATGAAGTAAATAGTATTTTTGCAATCCATTATAACAATTATGAGTTTTTTAGAAGAAATACAACGCAGGAGAACCTTTGGAATTATTTCCCACCCCGATGCTGGAAAAACGACACTAACTGAGAAATTACTTCTTTTTGGAGGTGCGATTCAAGAGGCGGGTGCGGTAAAAAATAATAAAATTAAGAAGGGTGCTACGTCTGACTTTATGGAAATTGAGCGCCAAAGAGGAATTTCGGTTTCGACTTCGGTTTTGGCATTCAATTACAAAGAGAAAAAAATAAATATTTTAGATACACCTGGGCATAAAGATTTTGCCGAGGATACGTTTCGAACTTTAACCGCAGTAGACAGTGTAATTGTAGTGATTGACGTTGCTAAAGGGGTCGAAGAACAAACTGAAAAATTGGTTTCGGTGTGTCGAATGCGTAACATTCCCATTATTGTTTTCATCAACAAACTAGACCGCGAAGGGAAAGATGCTTTTGACTTAATGGACGAAGTAGAGCAAAAACTAGGTTTGACAGTTACCCCATTGAGTTTTCCAATTGGGATGGGTTATGACTTCCAAGGGATTTATAATTTATGGGAACAAAACATCAACTTATTTAGTGGAGATAGCCGAAAGAATATTGAAGAAACGATTGCTTTTTCGGACGTTCAAAGTCCTGAATTAGAAAAAATAATTGGTCAAAAACCAGCGGACAAACTCCGTGAAGAATTGGAATTGATTGATGAAGTCTACCCTAAATTTGACCGCCAAGACTATTTAGACGGAAAATTACAACCTGTTTTTTTTGGTTCGGCTTTGAATAATTTTGGGGTTCGAGAATTGTTAGATTGTTTTGTAGCTATTGCTCCTTCTCCTCGACCTAAAGATTCTGAAACACGTTTAGTCGATCCAAAAGAAGAAAAAATGTCGGGCTTTGTATTTAAGATTCATGCGAATATGGATCCTAAACACCGAGACCGTTTAGCTTTTATCAAAATCGTTTCTGGTACTTTTGAAAGAAACAAACCTTATTTCCATGTGCGTCAAAAGAAGAATCTAAAATTCTCTAGTCCGAACGCTTTCTTTGCCGAGAAAAAAGAAATTGTAGATATTTCCTATCCAGGAGATATTGTGGGTTTACACGATACGGGTAACTTCAAAATTGGAGATACGTTAACCGAAGGTGAAGCGATGAGTTTTAAAGGAATTCCGAGTTTTTCTCCAGAGCATTTCCGTTATATCAATAATGCCGACCCTATGAAAGCCAAACAATTAGATAAAGGAGTTGATCAATTAATGGATGAAGGTGTAGCACAGTTGTTTACTTTAGAAATGAACAACCGTAAAATAATTGGAACTGTTGGTGCGCTTCAATACGAGGTAATTCAATACCGATTGGAGCACGAATATGGTGCAAAATGTACTTACGAGAATTTTCCTGTTCATAAAGCGTGTTGGGTAAAACCAGACGATGCTAAAAGTGATGAATTTAAAGAATTCAAACGCATCAAACAAAAGTTTTTAGCACACGATAAATACGGACAGTTAGTTTTCTTAGCTGACTCAGATTTTACAATTCAGATGACACAAAGTAAATATCCAAATGTGAAGTTGTTTTTTACTTCAGAGTTTGAGTAATAACACAATCGCTATAAATATAAAAGGCTCCATTTCTGGAGCCTTTTATTTATTAAGCTTGTCCCGCAGGACCAAAATTCAATGGAATTGGAGCTTGTTCAGTGTCTTTAATTTCGCCATGAGCGACTTCAAAACGGTGGATATTTTCTCCAATGGCTTTTAACAATCTCTTCGCGTGCTGAGGAGTCAAAACAATTCTTGATTTTACTTTTGCTTTTGGAATACCTGGCATTATGCTAACGAAATCTAAAACAAACTCAGAGGAAGAATGATTAATAATAGCCAAATTAGAATAAATTCCTTCAGCTGTTTGCTCATCCAACTCAATGTTAATTTGGTCTTGTTGCTCTGTCATAATAAAAAGATTAAAAAAATCAAAGTCTGTATTGCTACAGACTTTGAAATTCTATATTTGAATTAATAAATATACTCTTCTTTGTTAGCCATCATTTCGTTGTAGTCGTCTTTAGATCCTACAATCGTGTGATCGTATTCTCTCATACCTGTACCAGCAGGAATTCTGTGACCT
>CANHKZ010000018.1 GCA_947461425.1 Flavobacteriaceae bacterium
AAATTCAAAAACGCAATGCCTCCTTCAGTTGGTTTATCTAGTCAAGAAATTGCTGACGTACTTAATTATATAAGAAACTCTTGGGGAAACAAACATCCTAAAATTATAACTGTTGAACAAGTAGAGAAAGTGAAGCAATAAACGGATTGATTCCGGATCGTTTTCTATAAAAAAAGATAGGAAATAGAAATTCCTCCATAAAAACAAATTGGATTTCCAGGATAGTAATAGCGTGGTGCTACGGAGCCAAAACCTACTGCATTTGGCAAAATACCTGCTGCATATTTCCGATTTAAAAGATTATTTATTCCACCGCTAAGTTTAGATTTCAATATTTTTAAAATCGTAAAACTATAGGTTGCTTTTACATCTAAAAGTTGGTATCTATCGCTATATTTTGTGTTAGAATCATTCATAGGTATTTTTCCCATACCCATTAAAGATGTATTGAACTCAAAACCATTTGTAGTTGTAACATCAATTCCTGTAATCCATTGTTGATTGGGAACTCCAGTTAGACGATTTTGAGAATAATCAATTCCTTTGTCAACAAAATCTTTAAATCTAAAGTCATTAAACGAACCTGATAAATAAGTGTTTATTTCGAAGTTCGAAGTTTTCAAAAGTTCATAATTTAATACAAATTCAATTCCACGATGCGAACTTTTACCAGCGTTAACACCAACATATTGGTCGTTACCAGTGCGCCGCGCTACTAATAAATTGCTGATTTGCGTACTGTACAGACTAAGTTCGGTATAGAGTTTTGATTGGAGCCAATAACCTTTGAAACCTAACTCATAATTCACTCCCAATTCTGGTTTTAAATTTGAATTAATTTGACCTTCAGGAGTGAGTGTTTCCCCAACCAAAGGTGTTGAAAATCCTTTGCTAACGGAACTATATATATTTTTTAACGGATTCAACTGATACGAAAGTCCTAGTCGAGGAGACCAAATTTTTCCAAAAGTATAGGATTGTTCTGTCGGTGTAGTCGTTTTATCAAAAACATCTATAATTGCATATTTTGTAGTATTTAATGCCATACCACTTTCTAAATGCAGATTTTTTAGGAGCTTAATAGTTACTTCAAAAAAATAATTGATGTAATTTCGATTTTGTTGCATAGCACTAAATTCTGATCCGGGGATACTTCCTTGACCAGGATAAGATAAATACAAATTTTGACTAATTGAAAATTCATAGTTCTCTGCTAGTAATTCCGCTCCAAAGCTTGATTCAAATGGTAATGAAAATAATTTAGATTTGTAATTTAGTGAAGACCTAAAACCTACAGAATTTGTTTTATCATCAAGAATATCAAAAGGCCTTGGCTCGTAAGCCTTTTTGTAATTTATGAAAACACTATTATTTAATGACCATGTATCTGATAGCGAATGCTGGTAACCTACTCCCAAAAGTGATTTGTCATAGGATTCATAACCTTGTGCCGCCGCCCAAGTTTTTGCGGCACTTTCTGGATGGTTTAAGTAATCATTTTCGTTAATAGAACTCGGAATAAATGCTTTTAAACGCGTAAAAATCCCTATAAAAGACAAACTTCCTCTTGTTCCTATTTTTTGTTTAGCATGAATATTAAATGACTTACGATTATACGAACTATTGCCCCGAAAACCTTCACTTTGTAAATTCGTATAATTTGTAAACAAATTCGAATTGCTATCACCATAACCGTAGCCCAAACTTTGTTTAATTAAGCCATAACTTCCGAGAGTAATTACTGATTTCCCAAAAGATTCTTCTTCCGGAGTTTTTTTGGCAAATAAATGAATTGCACCACCTAAACCGGAACCAAAACTCGTGTTATTAGGTCCTTTACTAATTTCGATTCGGCCAATAGTTTCTATATCGATATCCTCGATGGTTGTATCTCCATCTCCTGTGGTCAACGGAATTTGTTCAAAATAGGCCTTTATTCTACTTGTTCCATATTGAGATCGAGCACCTATTCCGCGAATACTGATTCTATTGGTATTCAAATTTCCTTGTTGCATGTTCACTCCAGGAATTTTATTTAATACCGAAGTTAGGATAGTTCCATCACTTCTATCTAGGTCTTTTATTTGAATTACTGAAATAGATGAAGCCGAATTTTGAAGAGAAGCTTTTATTGGATAAGCTTGAATGACTACTTCATTGAGTAAGGTGCTGTCTTTTTTTACTTGTCCAAAAGCAAAGAGAAGGTAAAATTGGCAAATAAAAACTACAAGTGCTTTTGGGTTCACGGATTTGAATTTGGGTGAGTATTTTTTACAAAATTAAATTTTAATTTGCTTTCTTGCTCAAATAGTACTTCATATTATTTAATTCTTTTGGGAAGTTTATTTGATATATAAATACAATCAACTAATTGACTTTCTGAAAGTTACAATTTTATTTAAAAAAATGACCTTAAAAATGAATTTAAGGTCATTAGTACAATTTTAAACACTTATGATTTTGCAAAGAAAATTAGTGGCTCAATATCGTTGTTGTCTGCTTTTCTAACCGCTTGGATATAGTTACTTCTTGTTTCGTTGGCTTTTACTAAATTACCACTTCCCCAAGAAAAGAATTTACTATCATATAATTTTTCCTTCTAACAAATCTTGAAGAAACTTTTATTTACGGCAACATTATAAATTAATTGGGTAAACTATAATTAATTTTTAAGAATTATATTTTTATATATTTGTTCACCCTCAATTAATTAACCCTTAATTTAATTACGTGTTTATATAGCTTAGAAAAATTTTCTAAAAAAAAATAATGCAAGAAGAAATAGATTATAGTCTAAAATTATTAGTTAGTGAGCTTAAGAATGGTAATGAAAGATCATTTCGTTCCCTTTTTGAGTTTTACTCTAATGATATATACACCTATAGTATAAGTATTCTTAAATCTAAAGAGCTTGCAGAAGAAAATGTTCAAGACGTATTTTTAAAAGTTTGGTTACATCGTGAAAACTTAATAGTTGAGAAATCTTTTAAATCATTTTTATTTACGATTGCAAGAAATCAGGCTTTCAATATGTTAAATAAAGTTACAAACGATAATATTCTAAAAGAAGAAGTTTTTTACAATAGTCAAAAATCACATAATAATGTTGATTATTATATTAGGGAAAGAGAATGTAATAAAATGCAAAAGAAAGTAATAAAACTCCTTCCTCCAAAAAGAAAGCAAATTTTTAAAATGTCTCGTAATCAAGGTAAGTCTTATGAAGAAATTAGCAAGGAACTAGGGATCTCTATAAGCACTGTTAAGTCTCAAATGAATAAAGCCTTAGAAACAATGCGAAACTTTTTTAAACCTCATGACGGAATTTTATAAATTTTTAAAATGTTTATCATCCCTAATGGGGTGATTTTTTTTATTTATAAAAACCACAATTTCAACAACTTAATTTTTATTTTTAAATTTTAACTTATTTTTTTTTCTTTCGAGTAGTACTCAACTGCATTTCGTTTGTATTATATATGTAAGACAAATAAAATAATTATTCAAGATGAATAAAAATTCAGAAATGCAAGAACTGCTATATAGGTTTATTCAAAATCAATGCTCTCTAAAAGAAATAGAGAAGGTTGTAAATTATTTTAAGGAAAATAAGCTTACTGAAGATTTTCCAGAGGTTGATGATGTTATAAATTATTTGGGTCAAACTAAGCAAATTGATGAATTATCAGCTCAAAGAATTATTTTAACTATAATGTCTAAGGATTGTGAAATTAAAGAAAAACAAAGCCGAAGACGTAATGTTTTAAAGTTTACTTCAATTGCGGCATCAATTATTATTTTAATTTCTGCAGGATGGATATTTCAAAATAATTTTTTTAAACCTGAATTAAAGCCATTTATTGATCCTAATGCTATCACTTTAGAATTATCCAATGGCGAGATACAAGTAGTTGCATCTAATAAAAAATCTCTTGTTATAGACTCCGATGGTAATGTTATTGGTAATCAATACGGAAATAAAATCGTTTATAATAAAACAAACATTGATAAGTTGATTTATAATACAATCAAAATACCTTACGGGAAACGTTTTGAATTACAACTATCTGATGGCACAATTGTAAATTTAAACTCTGGAACTACTTTTAAATATCCGATAAAGTTTATTGACAGCCAAAAAAGAACAGTTTTCCTTGATGGAGAAGCCTTTTTTAAAGTGGCCAAAGATAAAAAACATCCTTTTATTGTGAATGCAGATAATTTGAATGTAAGAGTTTTGGGAACGCACTTTAACGTTTCAAACTATGCCGAAGAAAAATTAACTGATGTTGTATTACTTGAAGGGTCTGTTGGCCTATATTCAGCAAATGAAAAATTTGATCAGAAGAAAAACACGATTCTTAAGCCAGGATTTAAAGCCAGTTTTTCTAAATCAGATAAGCAAATTAAAACTAAATCTGTTGATACAAATATTTATATATCATGGATTAACGGAGGATTAACTTTCAGAGAAATGACTTTTAAAGATATTTCTAAACAACTTGAAAGACATTATAATATTACAATTATAAATCAAAACACCAAATTGTCAGAAGAGAAATTTAATGCCAGTTTTAGTAACGAACCTATAGAGAAAGTATTAAGTTATTTTAATGAAATACACGGAATTCATTATAAAATAAAAAACAACCATGTACTGATTAATTAACGACTAAAACCCAAACAAATGAACATATGAATAATTAAAAAAAAAAATCGGAAAAAGCTGCGAACAATTTCCGATTTAAAGAAACGATTGAACCTAACAAATTAAATACAATCAAAAACAAAATTATGAAAAAAAAACTCAAAAACAGTGGAGTATTCATTCCATTGTTACAAAACAACTTTAAATTGAAACTAACCACCTTTCTTATTTTAGTAGTAATGTTTAATATTCGAGCTAATAGTTATGCCCAAAAAAAGGTTAGCTTGGAACTATATAATTCTAAAATAGAAACGGTATTAGAAACAATAGAAAAGAAAACAGATTTTAGATTTATTTATAAGTTGAATGATATAGACTTGAATCGAATCATTTCAATTAAATCAAAAAATGAATCTATTGATGTTGTTCTTAAAACAATGTTTAAAGGGACTTCAACAAATTTTCTAATACAAGATAATCAAGTCATATTGAAGAAAAATATAGTTGAAAAATTAGAAAAAAAAGATTTAATTGACATCACCATTAAAGGCAAGGTAGTCGATGAGAACGGATTGCCTTTACCGGGTGCCACCGTCATTGAAATCGGTACTAATAAATCTGTAAGTACAGATAATAACGGAAATTTTGAAATTACTGTTGGAAATATTAATTCTGAAATATCAATTAGTTTTGTTGGATATAAATCAAAAAGAATATCAGTAAATCAAAAAAATATAAACATTCAATTATTTCCTGAACCATCAGATTTAAAGGAAGTAATTGTGCAAGTTGGTTACGGAACAATAAGAAAAAAAGACGTCACAGGGTCACTTACGACACTAAAACCAGATGCTTTAAATAAAGGAATTCAAGCAACTGTATTGGATGCAATAGTAGGAAGAATTGCAGGGGTAAATGTTGTGCCCGGTAGTGGTGCTCCAGGTAGTACAGGAACAATCCGAATCAGAATGGGTGCATCACTTTCGGCAAATAATGACCCATTAATAATTATTGATGGTGTTCCGGTTGAAAGCGCGTCATTAAATTTTATTAATCCAGAAGATATAGATACCTACACAGTTCTAAAAGATGCATCTGCTACTGCAATTTATGGATCAAGAGCATCAAATGGAGTTGTAATTATCAATACTAAAAAAGGTAGTAATAAAGGAGGGATTAGTATTAATTATAATTCTTCATTAACTTCAAGTGAGGCACAAGGTTTTATTTCAAATTTATCCGCGGATGAATATCGTGTAGCTTTTCCAAAGTTTGTAACTGGAGCGCCAGCAACATTCAAATTAGGAGAAGCCAATACTAATTGGCAAAAAGAAATATATAGAACTGCTTTTGGGATGGATCATAATTTATCTTTTGCAGGTTCTTTTAAACAAATGCCATATCGGGTTTCTACGGGTTTTCTCAATCAACAAGGTATTGTTAGGGAAAATAATTATGAAAGATTTACAATAGGAATTGGGGTATCGCCAAAATTTTTAGGAAAACATTTATCAGTTGATATAAATTTTAAAACTAGTGGTGAGTCTAATGAACCAGCATCTACTGGAGAAATTGGTGGAGCAATTTCATTTGATCCAACCCGACCTATATACGAAGATTATCCCAATGGAATGGGACTGGGTTACTATATGTGGCGAGACAACTCTGGAAAAGCAATTCCATTATCACCGATTAACCCTTTATCAAATTTACTCTTAACTGAAAGATTATCAAAAGAGAATCGATCGTTTGGAAATTTAGCACTTGATTATAAAATTCATGGTTTAGAAGATTTACACTTGAATATGAACTTAGGTCTTACAAATGTAAGAAAAACATATAATGAGTCGACTCCTGATAATGCTCCATCAATGTTTACTTCAAACAAAAATGATGGTTCAGGTAGAGAGTTTCAAAGTGAGAATAATAATAAAAACTATATTTTCACAACTTATGCTAATTATACTAAAGACCTTACAGACAGGCATAATATTAATGCAATGGCGGGGTATGAATGGCAAAAATTTTGGTACGAATCAAATGACATAGTAACCAAAGGTTTTCCCTCGCCACCTTTTTATGACGAAGACGAACTTTACCTACTTTCATTTTTTGGGCGCTTAAATTATACTTTCGATAAAAAAATATTTTTAACAGCAACCCTCAGAGCTGACGGGTCATCTAGATTTTCTGATGAAAATCAATGGGGATATTTTCCATCTTTGGCACTTGCATATAATATTAAAGACGAAAACTTCTTAAAGAATTTAAAATCAGTATCTAATTTAAAATTAAGAATGAGTTATGGACAAACGGGTCAACAAGATATTGGTGGATTTCATCCCTATCTAGCAACATATACTGTTTCCCAAAATAATGCACGCTATCAATTTGGAAACGAATGGTTTAATATGTACAGACCAAATGGATATGATCCTAATATAAAATGGGAAACTACAGAAACTTATAATTTAGGTCTTGATTTTGGGCTTTTTAATAATCGAATTTCAGGAAGTATAGATGTTTATAAAAGATATACTGTAGATTTATTAAATAATATTGCAGTTCCAGCGGGAAGTAATTTTACTAACTTAATTCAGACCAATATTGGAAATATGACAGGGAAAGGTGCTGAATTTGCATTAAATGTTATACCGGTTAAAAATAAAGATTGGGAATGGTCCATAGGAGGAAACTTCACTTATAATATTTCTGAGATTTCGAAGTTGAACACAATCGATAAAGAAAACACATACGTAAAAACAGGAGGCATAAATAGACAAGATTTTCAAATACATAAAGTAGGAGAAATTCCTAACACTTTCTTTTTGTTACGTCAAGCTTATGGTGATAATGGTATGCCAATCGATGGTAAATATATTGCTCCAGACGGTTCAATTACTAGTAGTGTAGCAGATGCAAATAAGTATATTACTGGTAAAAGCTCAAGGACCCCCTATTTTTATGGCTTCAATACCAGATTAATATATAAAAATTTTGATTTTGGCATGAATGGTCACGGAAGTTTTGGAAACTATATCTTCAATTATCAAGAAGCAACAAAATCACTTAACTCCCTTTATGGAGGAAGTTCTCCAATTTCTAGTAATATTTCTCACGCAACTCTTAAAAAAGGGTTTACACAACCACAAGTTTTTTCAGATATCTATCTTGAAAATGGGGCATTCTTTAAATTTGATAATATAACTGTTGGTTATACGATGGAAAAACTAAGCAAATCTTTAAAATCACTACGATTAGCATTTAGTTTCCAAAATATAGCTACAATAACAAAATATTCTGGTCTAGATCCAGAAATATTTAATGGTCTTGACAACAATATTTATCAAAGACCGAAAATTTATACAGTATCATTAAATGCTAACTTTTAATTTAAATAATTTATGAAAACGAAATTATTACAATATATAACTGCCGCACTTTTGCTAATTAATTTAAGCTCATGTGTCGATGATTTAGACAGTAAACCTCTAAATGAAAATATTTTAACAAGCGACAAAGCATACAATACCGCAAAAGGTTATATTGGAGTTTTAGCTAAATGTTATGGTGGCCTTATCTTGAATGGACAATCTGGTCCAGACAGAGATGGAGATCTAATAGGTTATGATACTGGATATAGTGGTTACACTAGAGCAATTTTTTATCAGCAAGATTGTACTACAGATGAAGTTGCTCTCCACTCTGGTAGTTCACAAGGGTCAAGAGATAATTTGTTTTTGAATTGGAATCAAGGAACACAAGTAAATATTTATTCTTATTATCGTCTCTATATGACAATAAACTATTGTAATGAATTTTTGAGAGAATCAACAGATGCAAAATTGAAAGAACGGAATTTGTTTGACGAATTACAAAAAGATGTTCCCTTCTATCGTGCTGAAGCCAGGTTTATTAGAGCGTATTGTTACAGTATGGTCTGTGATTTATATGGATCTGGCCCTTTTGTCGATGATTCAATGCCAGTTGGAACTATCCCAAATCAAAAAACTCGTTTGGAAATATATGAGTATGTTGTAGCCGAAACGGAAAATTTAAAAAATGATTTGAAAGCTCCAGGAGAAAATGTATACGGGCGTGTTGATCAGGTTGCTGCATGGTTTTTATTATCTCGTGTTTATTTAAATGCACAGGCTTGGGTTGGCAAAAATGAATATGAAAAATCATATCAAAATGCGAAAAGAATCATTGATTCGGGGATTTATCCACTAGCATCGGACTATCGACATATATTTCTTGCAGATAATAATACTTGTAAAGAAATTATATGGCCTTTAGTACAAGATAGCGAAAATACGATTAACAGTGCTGGGACAAATTTTCTAATTAAAGCTACTTCAGATGGAGCTATGGCACCTTTTACAGGGATCTCAGGAGGAGGTTGGGGTAATGCTCGATTAAAACCACAATTGATAGATAAATTTGAACTTTCAGATCAACTATTTAAATTAACAGATCCTTGGGGAGATACTAAAAAAGATAAGAGAGCTCAATTTTATACGATTGGACGTACAAAAAATACATGGGCAGCAGGAAAAGCTTTTTCAAATACTTTTACCATGGGGTATTCAACTATTAAATGGCGTAATAAGGACAAAAATAGAAATGATATTGCATCTGGCGGGACTGTTTACATGTCAATAGATTACCCTATGTTTAGAACTGCTGATGCGTATCTAATGGCTGCAGAGGCATGTTTAAGAGGAGCTAGCGGAGGAAGAGGGCAGGCTTTAATTTATATAAATGAGATTAGAGATAGAGCCTACATGTCAGGTAATTATGGTTCATCATCATCTGGAAGAATTACAGACAGCCAACTTACATTAGATTTTATTTTGGATGAACGTTCAAGAGAGCTTCACACTGAATCGATACGCCGTACTGATCTTATCCGTTTTGATAAATTTACTAAAGGATATAATTGGGACTGGAAAGGAAGTGATGGAGCTGCAGGGAATCATGTAGGGAAAGATGTTGATGACAAATTTAAATTATTCCCGATACCTCAAGACGAATTTACAGTTAATCCAAATCTGACACAAAATCCAAACTTTAAATAGTACTAATTTACACTCTATGTGACATAATTTATGTTACATAGAGTATTAAATAATAATAAATGAATAAAATTTCATTTGCATTATTGATGGTTGTAGCTAATTTATTAACAACTTTAGCTCAAACAAACCAACAAGAAATGTTTGAAACTCCAGAAAAAACAGCCGGAGTTCATTTTGCTTATCCAACACCAAATTTTATTTATTCTCCTATACCAAAAGGGTATAAACCATTTTATATAAGTCACTTTGGGAGACATGGCTCTCGTTATCTTATTGATGATAGTACTTACAAAAATGTAATTGATTTGTTAGCTGATGCTGATAAAAATAAAGCACTTGCGCCTTTAGGTAAGGATCTTCTAAATAGATTACAACAAGTTTGGAAAGAAGTTGAATTTAGAGGTGGAGACCTTGCTCCTTTAGGCATAGTTGAACAAAGAGGAATTGCCGAAAGGATGTATTTTCAATACCCCGATATTTTTACTAAAGAGGCTAAAATTCAAGCTTCTGCTACTACTATTGTTCGTGTTGTGTTAAGTATGGACGCCTTCTGTGAGAGACTTAAGGAATTTAATCCAAGACTTCACATTGTTAGAAATTCAGGAATTAAATGGCAACAATACCTTAATTATCATACACCTGAAGCTATAGCCTATAGATCAGCCAAAGACACATGGAGAGAGGAGTATAATAAATTTGAAGAAAAACATATTAATCCAAATCGAATAGTAAATTCAATTTTTTCCGATAGTAATTATGTATTAAAGAAAGTGAATCCTAAAGATTTAATGAAAAATCTTTTCTCTATTGCGGGAGGAATGCAAAATATAGAAACAAAAGTTTCTTTATATGATTTTTTTGAAAAACAAGAACTTTTCGATTTATGGCAATGCGATAACTATCGTCACTATGTTAATGATGCAAATGCGGCTATAAATGGAGGGATAATGTTTGAGAATCAAAAGAAAACTTTGAAAAACATTATTGAAGAATCCAATAGAGTAATAAATTCAAAAAGTAAAGGAGCTACTTTTAGATTTGCCCATGACGGTAATATTATTCCACTTGCAATGCTTCTTAAATTGGAAAGATGTTATAATAGTGAATCTGACCCAAATAAATTTTATGAAGCTTGGAGTAATTTTAAAATAGCACCAATGGCAGGGAATATTCAAATTGTTTTTTTTAGAAAAAATAATTCTGACGATGTATTAGTAAAATTTTTGCTTCATGAAAAAGAGATACTTGTTCCGCCAATTAAAACCGATAGATCACCATATTATCATTGGAGTGATGTTGAAAAGTATTACAAATCTTTAATTAATTATTGAAAAATTGATACAAATTTAATTTCTTTCCAATTAGACCTTAATAATTATAGAGCAAAGTCTTCCAGGAAGCATTTATAGATTAGGATATTAGATTTATAATCTACATAAAATATTTATTTGTGATATCTCACAAAACAGTTCATACATATATAGTTTCAATGATTTTTTAATTAGTTATAATACATTTAATAATAGCAAAAAATATCTTTTGGTTTTTCTTACTTCGTAAATATTAGTAACATAATGGATTTTTTGTTTTAAATACTGTTATTTTTAGATGTTGCCAATGCAAAATGAAAGTTTTGCATTGGTTTTTTTATTTGTTTGAATTTTTCTTAATTACATATTTTCTTTAAAGCATGAGATGAAGGATATTAATCAACAACTTTTAATTAATACTCTATTTTAGCGGTCTCACTACAATCGTTTGCTTTGTTACGTTGGCTTGTTCCAGTCGCTTTAACAAGCTTCCGTTCCACAGACCACTTGAAACCAAAACTAAGAGCCTCTATGAAAAATAGAAGCTCTTTTTTGCTTTCTACGCTCCCAATCTTCACACGCTCACTATTGCGTTCGTTAGAGCTACTTAATCCAACATACAGCTTCATTTCGCTTCTCTGCATTCAGCAGTATTGTTGTCTTTCGCTCTATGTTAATTTGGTGGTTGCGCTTTCTCTCAGCTATCAAGGTTAGCTCACTTCGTTTGCTATTAATCAAGGAACGCTTCGCTGTGGTTAATTTTTTCCTTGGCGTTACACGCTACTATCCCTACATTACATTTCGCTAAAGCTACATTTCATTCTCGGTCTAGTGTAGCTTGTTCGATTGCCACACCACCAACCCAGCACTCCTCTAAATTTATTTCGTTACTCTACATAAATTTTTGCGGGGTTAGGGGGTGGGTTTCTTCGTTTAGTAGTAATTAAGACATCAAGATAAAAGGAAACGAATGTAGAGTCCATTCTTCAATTCCAGTCGGAATGCTTCCTCCATTCTCGTTCATCATTACCTCAATAGAGGCGCTTTCTTTTTTCTTTTTTTCTTTTGAAAAATATGTGGACTAATGGTGGGCTAAATAGTAAATAAAAAATCATAACTACTTATTTTATAAATAGTTATGATTTTTATTGTGGAGAAGATGGGGCTCGAACCCACGACCTCTTGACTGCCAGTCAAGCACTCTAGCCAACTGAGCTACATCCCCAATGCAGGTGGCAAATATAGTTTAATTTGGTTTTAAATTCCTAATAGCAAAAAAAAACCATGCCATTCTTTTCAAAAAAAGAACAAACTAAAAGAATAGTTTTAACTTTACATTAAAATTTTAGCAATGTCATTACAAAACGCAAAGGGTTCTATTTCCATTTTTATCGATGCCAAAGTGGCTACAATTGAATTTGGACACCCTGCCAGTAACTCTTTACCAGCACAGTTGTTGCAAGAATTAATTAAGACCATTGAAACTTTAGGACTGAATCCAGAAGTTGCAGTTTTGGTTTTAAAAAGCCAAGGAACAGCTGCTTTTTGTGCTGGTGCTTCGTTTGACGAATTGCTTGCTGTATCAAATGAAACCGAAGGAAAAACCTTCTTTTCAGGATTTGCCCATTTGATTAATGCCATGCGAAAGTGTCCTAAATTGATCATAGGTCGTGTACAAGGAAAAGTAGTAGGCGGTGGCGTTGGGATCTTAGCGGCATGCGATTATGTTGTAGCAAGCCAAGAAGCCAGTATTAAATTATCAGAATTAGCTATAGGCATCGGACCTTTTGTAATAGAACCTGCCGTTTCGAGAAAAATGGGTAGGACTGCATTTGCCGAATTAACGATATCGGCAACCGAATGGAAATCGGCGGCTTGGGCCAATGAAAAAGGATTGTATGCACAAATCGTTGCAACCCATGAAGATTTGGATTTAGCAATTACTGATTTGGCAAACAAAATTGCAATGTACAATCCCGAAGCAGTTACCGAAATTAAGAAAATAATATGGGAAGGAACCACACATTGGGACAGCTTACTCATAGAAAGAGCAGCTATCACTGGGAAATTAGTTCTTTCTGAAGCGACTAAAACCGCTTTAAGAAGTCGTTAAAACCCTGATTTATTTCGTAAGTTTGCAGTCAAAACACCATAAAATGAGTAATATTAGAATCACTAAACAATTCAGTTTCGAAACCGGGCACGCTTTATACGGCTATGATGGCAAGTGTAAAAATGTTCACGGACATAGTTATAAATTATCCGTGACGGTTATTGGTAAACCTATTGTGGACCGTTCGAACGTGAAATTTGGAATGGTGATTGACTTTACTGATTTGAAAAAAATCGTGAAAGAAGAAATTGTAGATCAATTTGATCACGCTACTGTTTTTAACGAAACAACACCTCATATTGAGTTAGCTAATGAATTAAAATCGCGCGGACATCATGTGATTTTAGTAGATTACCAACCAACAAGCGAAAATATGGTCATTGATTTTGCACAACGAATAAAAAACAGATTACCTCAAGATATTGCGCTTTTTTCTTTAAAACTTCAGGAGACGGACACTTCATTTGCAGAATGGTTTGCTAGCGATAATTTGTAAATCAATACAACGATGCCATTAACTAATAATAAAAAAATATATTTTGCTTCTGATCAGCATTTTGGAGCGCCAACTGCCGAATTAAGTTTTCCTAGAGAACAAAAATTTGTGGCTTGGCTAGACGAGGTGAAGCAAGATGCAGAGGTAATTTTTTTATTGGGCGATTTATTTGATTTTTGGTTTGAATATAAAACCGTAGTTCCCAAAGGATTTGTTCGTATTTTGGGCAAATTGGCAGAAATTCGCGACAGCGGAATTCCGATTTATTTTTTTGTGGGCAACCACGATTTGTGGATGGAAGATTATTTTCAGAAAGAACTCAATATTCCCGTATACCGAGACAATCAAGAATTTACTTTTGGCAACAAAACCTTTTTAATAGGTCACGGCGATGGCAAAGGACCTGGAGACAAAGGATATAAACGCATGAAAAAAGTGTTTACGAATCCGGTAGCCAAATGGTTTTTCCGCTGGTTGCATCCTGATCTAGGTGTTGGTTTAGCGCAATACCTTTCGGTGAAAAACAAGTTGATTTCGGGTGCCGAAGATGTAGTATTCTTGGGAGAAGAAAAAGAATGGTTGATTCAATATGCCAAACGAAAACTCGAAACCAAACACTACAATTATCTTGTTTTTGGTCACCGTCATTTACCGATGGTCTTTCCTTTAGGTAATAACGCTGACTATGTAAATTTAGGGGATTGGATTTCCTATTTTTCCTATGGCGTTTTTGATGGAGAAAACTTCGAAATTAAAAAATACGAATAAGTCTCGTATCATCTACTCCTCTTTTCGATGTTCTTCCAAGTCTTTTTCTAAATCTAATTTTCTGAAAGTAGGCGAAGAAATTCCTGTAATCAAAACCGTCAAAAGAGTCATGCTTCCACCAAAAACTACTGCGGTTACGGTTCCCATTAATTTAGCGGTGATACCACTTTCAAAAGCCCCTAATTCGTTTGACGAACCTACAAAAATAGAATTCACAGCCGCTACACGACCTCGCATATGATCAGGCGTTTTGAGTTGTAAAATGGTTTGGCGAATCACGACTGAAATGCCATCGACGACTCCGCTCATAAATAAGGCAATAACTGAGAGCCAGAAATAAGTCGACAATCCAAAGACAATAATACACACACCAAATGCAAAAATGGCTACTAATAATTTCATTCCTGCATTTTTATTCATTGGGACATAGGCCGAAACAAACATCGTTAAGAAGGCACCAATAGCCGGCGCCGCTCGTAAAATTCCGAAACCCTCCGAACCTACTTTTAGAATGTCTTGTGCAAAAATGGGTAACAAGGCTACTGCACCTCCAAATAAAACGGCAACCATATCTAGTGAAAGTGCACCTAAAATCACTTTATTTTTGAACACAAATTTCACACCCTCTTTCAAACTCTGCATAACGGGTTCTCCAATTTTTGGGTTCATAATTGGCTTAGTTCCAATTTTTGCTAATGCAATTAATGCGATTACAGAAAATCCTAACACAATACTCATTGACCAATGAATACCTATCCATGTAATAGAAAATCCCGCAATGGCTGGACCTAAAACGGCTGCAATTTGCCAAATCGAACTGCTCCAAGTGGCGGCATTCGAATAGGCTTTCTTGGGAACAATTAACGAAAGAAGTGAAAATATGGTAGGTCCTAGAAAGGAACGGACAATCCCACCTAAAAAAACCAAAAAATAAATACTATACAAAATGGTTTGAGTGGACCAATCTTGAACAATGATTGGCCATGTTACTAAAAAAAGACCTAAACTGATTACTGAAAAACCCATGATGCATTTGAAGAGCATGCTTTTTTTCTCCTTTTGATCAACTATATGCCCTGCAAATAAAGCCATAGAAACGGCAGGAATAATCTCCATAAGCCCAATGATTCCCAACGATAAGGCACTTTTTGTCAAACTATAGACCTGCCATTCAATGACAATAAATTGCATAGACCAAGCAAAAACCATCGCAAAACGTAAGATTAAAAACACATTGAATTCGCGGTAGCGCAAGGCCTCGTAGGGGTCGTTTTTTTGTTTCATTATTGAATGTCTTTTAGTCGAAGTTGCAAACTTATTTGGCCGTTCCATTCGTTTTCGTCAATGCAGTATGCCATTTGAAATGGTTGTTGTTTGCTAACCAAATCCTTTTTATTGGCTAGGTTAAAACCTATTGCAGCAAAGCCTTCTGAATTATTTTGTTTTACAAAAAGGCGAATGTGTTCTTCATTGGCTCCCATGAATTTTGGATAGCCCGTATCGATGGCATTTTGAGTTGTAAAAACAGGGGTCATATTTTGTGGACCAAAAGGCTCCAATTGTTTTAAAATCCGAACGAGTTTTGGGCTAATCTCCGAAAAATTAATTTCGGTATCTACCTCAATTTCGGGAGTACGTAATCCAGGATCGATAGTTTCTTGCACTACTTTTTCAAAGGCATTTTTGAAAGCTTCATAATTCTCCGCCTTCAACGTCATTCCCGCGGCATACATATGTCCGCCAAATTGCTCTAAATGTTCTGAGCAAGCCTCTAATGCATTGTACACATCAAATCCGCTAACTGAACGTGCCGAAGCTGCATAGTAATCGCCACTTTTTGTAAAAACCAAAGTAGGTCGGTAGTAGGTTTCTATCAATCGGGAAGCTACAATTCCAATCACGCCTTTGTGCCAGTTTTCTTGAAAAACGACTGTCGTAAAGCGTTCTTGTTCATGATTGTCTTCTATTTGTTGTAGTGCTTCTTGTGTTATTTGTTTGTCCAAACCTTTTCGTTCCGAATTGTAGTCTTCAATTTCTTTGGCAAATTGTTGGGCTTGTGCCAAATTAAATTCGGTCAATAGTTCTACTGCATGATTGCCGTGTTTGATGCGTCCTGCTGCATTAATTCGGGGTGCAATTACAAATACAACATCAGTTATACTTAGCGTTTGTTTTTTAATTTGTTGAATGAGCGCCTGAATTCCAGGACGTGGTGATTCATTAATCACTTGCAAACCAAAATGCGCTAACACCCGGTTTTCTCCTGTAATTGGAACGATATCAGCTGCAATCGCTGTCGCAACTAAATCCAAATACGGAATTAAATCATCCATGGTTTGATGGCGATTTTGACTTAAAGCCTGAATCAATTTGAAACCCACTCCACAACCGCACAATTCGTCATACGGGTAGTTACAATCGTCTCTTTTTGGGTCGAGAATAGCAATTGCCTCGGGGAGTATATCTCCCGGTCTGTGGTGATCGCAAATGATAAAATCAATATTTTTTTCTTTGGCGTAGGCCACATGATCAATAGATTTGATACCGCAGTCCAAAGCAATAATCAACGAAAAACCATTGTCTTCGGCAAAGTCAATTCCTTTAAATGAAATGCCGTAGCCTTCGGCATAGCGATCTGGAATGTAGGTAGCAATGTTGGGATAAAAACTTTTTAAATAGGACGACAACAAGGATACTGCTGTTGTTCCGTCTACATCATAATCACCAAAAACTAAAATATTTTCTTCGTTGGCAATGGCTTGTTCGATTCGGTTGACGGCAAGATCCATATCTTTCATCAAGAAGGGATCGTGTAAATGATCTAATGACGGGCGAAAAAAAGTTTTAGCTTGGTCAAAAGTGGTAATTCCACGCTGAATTAATAAAGTGGCAACCAAAGATTCCACGTTTAATTCTTTTGCGAGTTGGTTAACTTGTTCTTGTGCGGGTTTTGGTTTGATAGTCCAACGCATAATGATTTGGGATTAAGGGGTTTTATTTTAATGCTAGTGCTTCGCCTTCAAATTGAATTCCGTTCCAAGCTGTTTGCATAAAATTGCGAATGTTCTGGTGGTTGGTTCCTTCAGGATCGCCCAAGACTTCTTCAAAATAATAGGTGCCAAAGCAGGCTAAAGTTTCCTCTTGAGTTAGTTGTTGTATTTTGGCGAAAGCAAATACTTTACACGAACCTGAATTTTCTCCCGCTCCATTGTGTTGGTTGCCATTTTGAAAAGCAGTTGGTGTAAAGGCATAATTGCTTTCAATCGTTGCCTTAGTTTCAGCAAAAGTGATTGCTTCGGGTGTTTGTTTTAGTTTTTTTAAAAAGGCGTGTATTGTCATCATTTATTCTTCTTCTGAAAATTTATTTTTCTTGGTTTCTTTCACCACTGGTTTTCCTCCCACAACGACCACAATTTCACCTCTTGGAGCTATTTTTTCAAAATGGGTCAAGACTTCTTTAACCGTTCCTCTTACATTTTCTTCGTGTAGTTTGGATAATTCTCTGGAAACTGAAATCGGTCGGTCTTCGCCAAAGTAGGTCACAAATTCAACTAATGTTTTTACTAATTTGTGTGGAGAAACGTACAAAATTATCGTTCTAGTTTCTTCGGCCAAAGCCAAATAACGCGTTTGTCTTCCTTTTTTGTCAGGTAAAAAACCTTCAAAAATGAATTTATCGTTAGGCAAGCCGCTATTCACTAATGCAGGAACAAAAGCCGTTGCACCTGGCAAACATTCTACATCAATTCCTTTCTCAATACAAGCACGGGTCAATAAAAAGCCAGGGTCTGAGATGGCAGGCGTTCCCGCATCGGATATCAAGGCGATATTTTCTCCTGCTTGTAATCTCGCAATGACATTTTCTACCGTTTTGTGCTCGTTGTGCATGTGGTGGCTGTGCATGTGGGTGCTAATCTCAAAATGCTTCAATAATTTACCGCTGGTACGTGTGTCTTCAGCAAGAATTAAATCGACTTCTTTCAAGATACGAATGGCACGAAAAGTCATGTCTTCGAGGTTGCCAATAGGTGTTGGAACGATATATAATTTTGACATTTAGTATTATAAATTCAATTAATAAATGGAATTACAAGAATTTTTTCTCGATTATTTCCATAAAACGTTCTTCGTATTCTTCTTTTCCTTCCCAGTTGTTATAGTCTGGTTTTACCATATCATTAATGAAATCGCGTGTTTCATAAAAGGTGTCAAAAGTAATTAATTGATTCAATACGCGGTTGTAATCTTCCGGATCATTCCCGAAAAGATGTTTAGTAAAGGCAATACGATCATTCAAATCGATGCTGATTCCTTTGGCTAACTTCTCATTGAGCGAAATTGATTTTGATTCCTCTGCTCCATTATCAGGAAGTTCCATTTCATCCAAATCAAATGACACTGTTTCTGTAATTTCTTCTTCATCAATTGGAGTTTCAAACGCATTGCTTTCTACTTTTATAAAAAGGTCTTCGCTAAAATCACCTCCCATTAATTCTTCAAAAGAAATTTGAACCGCTTCTTGTTTTGGAGTTTCTTCTATAAATTCTTCCTCTTTTTCTAATTCAAAGGCAGGGATAAAAGACGCTTCGATTTCTTCCTCTTCGATTTCTTCTTTGTCTTCATCGGCCTCTTCCTCTACTAAGGTATCCAATTCTTCCTCTTCTTCAAAAAAAGCCTCCTCCATTTCTATCATTTCTTCCTGTTCTTCTTCTGCCAAAATCAATTCGGGAGTAGTTGCTGTTTCAGGAGTTTGAATTTCTTCCATAGCAATGGCAACAGGAACTTCATTTTCGATAGTTTCAAATGCCGCTTCTAATTTTTCTTCTATCGCTGCTTGCCCAATGGTAGGTTTGCTCTCGCCAAAATGGGCGTCAACAAATCGCAACAACGCCAATTTTTCATATAATTTTTGCGATTCCAAATACAATTGATTGATATCAGATTTATTTTTTAGTTGTAAAATTCGGTGTGCAATGCTGATTAAATCGGCTTCTAATCTCTTTTTCATCTCGTAAAAATTATACTATATGGTTGTTTTGTTTGTGTACGGTTTTTTATTTTATTTCTATAAACGGGGCGGTGCTTTAGAAAATTTTTTTACATTTGGAAACACGTAAAAGTATAAAAATTTATAATCAATTTATACCTTACAAAAGAATAAAAACTAAGTTATACAACTACACCATGTTTCTCGAAAACACAGTAAATCATAAAGAACAATTTGGATGGATCGAAGTCATCGCTGGATCCATGTTTTCGGGTAAAACAGAAGAATTGATTCGCCGATTAAAACGCGCTCAGTTTGCCAAGCAAAAAGTCGAAATTTTCAAGCCTTCTGTGGATGTGCGTTACCATGATGAAATGGTGGTGTCACACGATTCGAACGAGATTCGTTCTACTCCCGTTCCGGCGGCTGCCAATATCGCTATTTTGGCACAAGGTTGTGATGTGGTAGGAATTGACGAAGCGCAGTTTTTTGACGACGAAATTGTTCGCGTTTGCAATGATTTGGCTAACCGAGGAATCCGTGTGATTGTGGCTGGATTGGATATGGATTTTAAAGGAAATCCATTTGGGCCTATGCCTGCCTTAATGGCTACCGCCGAATATGTGACCAAAGTACACGCGGTTTGTACCCGAACCGGAAATCTAGCCAATTATAGTTTTAGAAAAACCGACAATGATAAATTAGTAATGCTGGGCGAAACAGAGGAATACGAACCCTTAAGTCGGGCCGCATATTTTCATGCCATGAAAAAAAATGAAAAGAAGTAAACGCTTTTTATATTACATTTTCTTCCGCATTCTCGCTACTGGAATATCCAATTGTTCTCGGTATTTCGCAATGGTTCTTCTAGCTATTGGATAGCCTTTTTCTTTTAGAATTTCAGCCAATTGATCGTCGGGAAGTGGTTTGTGTTTGTCTTCTTCTTCAATTACGTTTTGTAAAATCTTTTTGATTTCTAAGGTTGAAACATCTTCGCCTTGGTCGTTTTTCATCGCTTCAGAGAAAAACTCTTTGATCAATTTAGTGCCATAAGGTGTTTCTACATATTTGCTATTAGCCACACGAGAAATAGTCGAAATGTCCAAGCCCACTAAATCAGCGATATCTTTCAAAATCATCGGTTTCAACTTGGTTTCGTCTCCTTCCAAAAAGAAGTCTTCTTGGTACTGCATAATCGCATTCATGGTGACCAAAAGGGTTTCTTGGCGTTGGCGAATCGCATCGATAAACCATTTGGCCGAATCTAATTTTTGTTTGATAAACTGTACCGCTTCTTTTTGCTGATTCGATTTGTCTTTAGAAACTTTGTAGGTTTGCAACATATCTTGGTAATCTCTAGAAACGTGAAGCGAAGGCGCATTTCGGCCATTCAAACTCAATTCGAGTTTACCTTCTACAATTCGGATAGCAAAATCTGGAACTACATTTTCAGTAACTTTATTGTTTCCCGTAAAAGAACCACCTGGTTTTGGATTCAGTTTTTCAATTTCGTGAACGGCTTTTTTGAGTTGGTCGTTCGAAACATTAAATTTCAGCACGAGTTTTTCGTAATGTTTTTTGGTAAAGGCATCAAACTGGTTTTCAATAATATTGGTCGCCAGTTCAATGTATTCCGATGGAGTTTTGTGTTTGAGTTGCAACAACAAACATTCTTGTAAATCGCGCGCGCCCACACCAGAAGGCTCTAATTCATGAATCACATGCAGCAAACGTTCTACCGTTTTTTCATCGGTATAAACCGCTTGGGTAAAGGCCAAATCATCCACAATATCAGAGATACCTCTACGAATGTAACCCATATCGTCAATACTTCCTACTAAGAATTCTGCGATTTCTCGGTCATCTTCACTTAGGATAAACGTATTGAGTTGGTTGATTAAATCTTGGTGAAAACTAATCGGTGCCGCAAAAGGGGCATCATGGTCTTCATCGTCATCGCTGTAATTGTTAGTTTGTGTTTTGTATTCGGGAGTGTCGTCATTGCTGAGATAATCGTCTATATTGATTTCTTCAGCATCAACGCGTTCTGATTCGGCATCATCATAGTCGTCATAATCTTCGGTTTCAAAATCATCTTTTTCAAATTCCTCTTCTTCTTTTCCTGCTTCAAGAGCTGGGTTTTCGTTCATTTCTTCCAATAAACGTTGCTCAAAAGCTTGCGTAGGCAACTGAATTAACTTCATCAACTGAATTTGTTGAGGAGATAATTTCTGGGATAATTTGAGATTTAGGAATTGTTTTAGCATTTATTTTGTTTAAAAGTTTATGGGTTTAAGAGTTTAAAAGCTTAGAGAAACTAAACTTATAAACTTATAAACTTTTACCTTTTTTTAGAATTCAGCACTACCCGGCGTTCTTGGGAAAGGAATGACGTCACGAATATTAGTCATCCCCGTTACAAACAATACCAAACGCTCAAATCCAAGTCCGAAACCAGAGTGTACCGCAGAACCAAATCGGCGCGTGTCTAAATACCACCATAATTCTTCTTCGTCAATACCCAATGCTTTCATTTTTTCGACCAAAACATCATAACGTTCTTCACGCTGAGAACCTCCTACTATTTCTCCAATACCTGGGAAAAGGATATCCATGGCGCGAACGGTTTTTCCATCTTCATTCAAACGCATATAAAACGCTTTGATATTGGCAGGGTAATCAAATAAGATTACGGGACATTTAAAGTGTTTTTCAACTAAATAACGCTCGTGTTCTGATTGTAAATCAGCACCCCATTCGTCAATGATATAACTGAATTTTTTCTTTTTATTGGGAGTAGATTCTCTTAAAATATCAATTGCTTCCGTGTAAGACACACGCTTGAAATTGTTTTCTAGAACAAAGTTTAATTTGTCTAACAAAGCCATTTCGCTGCGGTCAGCTTGTGGTTTTTGTTTTTCTTCGTCTAGCAAACGGCCTTCTAAAAATTTCAAATCGTCTGGACATTTGTCCATCGTGTATTTAATTACATATTGAATGAAATCTTCAGCCAAATCCATATTGTCATCCAAATCATTGAATGCCACTTCTGGTTCAATCATCCAGAATTCAGCTAAGTGGCGAGAGGTATTCGAATTTTCAGCTCTAAAAGTAGGTCCAAAAGTATAAATTTGGCCCAAAGCCATCGCAAAAGTTTCGCCCTCTAATTGCCCCGAAACCGTTAGGTTGGTTTCTTTACCAAAAAAATCTTTTTTGTAATCTACTTTTCCTTCTTCAGTTCTTGGCGTATTGTCAAAAGGCAAAGCAGTTACTTTGAACATTTCCCCAGCACCTTCCGCATCTGAGCCTGTGATAATTGGCGTATTCACATATACAAATCCTTTTTCTTGAAAATAGGTATGAACGGCATGCGCCAATACCGAACGCACTCGCATAATCGCTCCAAAAGCATTCGTTCGCACTCTTAAATGCGCATTTTCACGTAAGAATTCCAACGAGTGTTTCTTAGGTTGCATTGGAAATTTCTCTGCATCTGAGTCGCCTAAAATCTCTATTTTGTTAACCTGAATTTCAAATTTTTGTCCAGCGCCTTTACTTTCTACTAAAGTTCCCTTAACCGAAACCGAAGCTCCTGTTGTGATGCGTTTCAAGGTTTCTTCAGAGGTATTTTCAAAATCAACTACACATTGAATATTGTTGATGGTTGAACCGTCGTTCAACGCAATAAATTGATTGTTTCTAAAAGTTCTTACCCATCCCTTTGCATTTACTTCTTGAAGTGTCGTTGTACTATTAAGTAAGTCTTTAACTTTTGTATGTTTCATTTTTATAATAATTGATATTAAAAATCAGCTTTTCTGAGCTGCAAATATAATTGTTTTTGAGTTTTTAGAGAAGCTATTTCCCGCTATCCGCTGTATCTTTTACTTTTTCAAGTAAAAAGTAAAAGGATGCCGCTTTTATCGGGGCTATGAATTTTGTTTGTCGAGATTGTCTATTTCTTCGTCCGAATGTTCAATGATGTCAATTTTAGGTTCAATAAACTCTTGTTCGTTTGCTAATGTTTTATTCAATGTCAATACCAATGCTGGTAACAGCATTAAATTGGACAACATTCCAAACAATAAAGTTAAGGAAATAAGTCCGCCCAAAGCAATCGTCCCGCCAAAACTTGATAGCATAAATACTGAAAATCCAAAAAACAATACAATAGAAGTGTAAAACATACTCAGACCCGATTCGTTAAACGTAGCATAGACCGACTTACGAATTTTCCAATTGTTTTTTCTTAATTCCTCTCGGTATTGTGCTAAAAAGCGTAGCGTATCATCCACCGAAAGACCAAACGCAATACCGAAAACTAATATCGTAGATGGCTTCAGCGGAATATTTAAAAAACCCATAATTCCTGCGGTTAACAACAGTGGCAATAAATTCGGAATAATAGAAACCAACACCATTTTGAATGAGCGGAACATAAAAGCCACTAAAAGTGCTGTTAAGAAAAAAGCAAAAATTAAGGATGAAAGTAAGTTGTCTAAAAGATAACCAGTCCCTTTTTGGAAGACCAACGCTTTTCCAGTTATAGTCACATGATAGCGATCAGGAGGAAACAATTTATCGGCTTTTTTACGAATTTCAGCTTCAATCTCAGGAATTTTACCGCCGTTTTCGTCGCGCATAAAAGTAGTGATACGAGCATATTGTCCTGTCGAATCCACATAACTTTTCATCAAATTGTCTTTATTATTTTTAGTCGCATTTTTGGCATACGATAAAATAAAGCTTTGTTCCTGCGATGTAGGTAATTCGTAGTATTCAGGATTGCCGTTGTAATAGGCTTGTTTTGAATATTTGACTAGATTAACAATCGACATCGTTTTTGATAATTCTGGAATTTCCTCAATGGTTTGTTCCAATTCTTCCATTCGCTTGAGTGTGGTTAATTGCATCACCCCTTTTTTGCGTTGGGTATCAATCATGATTTCCAAAGGCATCACGCCATCAAACTCTTTTTCGAAGAAAACAATATCTTCAAAGAAAGGTTCTTTTTTGGGCATGTCTTCGATTAAACTTCCCGAAATACGCATTTGAAACACTCCAATTATTCCAAAAATAAGCAACAAAATAGCAACAACATAAATTGAAAAGCGATTGTATATTACATTGTGTAAAATCCAGTCCATAAAACGTTTGACCGAACCGCGCTCTAAGTGTTTAGTGTGTCGGTCAATTGGTGCAGGAATATAACTGTGAAAAATGGGTATAACAATTATACACAAAAAGAATAGTCCAATAATGTTAATTGAAGTTACGACACCAAATTCTAATAAAAGTTGGTTGTTAGATGCGACAAAAGTAGCGAAACCAATAGCTGTTGTGACATTGGTCATTAAAGTAGCCATTCCAATTTTGGTTGTAACGCGTTGTAGCGCCTTAGCTTTATTGCCGTGTACTTTGTATTCTTGATGGTATTTATTGGTTAAGAAAATACAATTTGGAATCCCAATTACAATGATTAAAGAAGGTACTAAAGCAGTTAAAACAGTGATTTCATAGTTGAATAAACCAATAAACCCGAACGACCACATAACTCCAATAATGACTATAATCATTGAAATTAGAGTAGCTCTAAAACTTCTAAAAAAGAAGAAAAAAAGTAATGAGGTAACCAATAAGGAAGCCCCTATAAACAAACCAATTTCATTGACTATAGTTTGTGCATTAAGCGTTCTGATGTAAGGCATACCTGAAACACGTAGATCAATATTTGTTTCTTTTTCAAATGCCTCAACGGCAGGAACCAAACGTTCAAGAACAAAAGCTTTTCGTGCTGGCGTATTCACAATTTTTTTATCCAAATAAATTGCCGAACGAATACTACCTGATTTTTTATTGAAAAGAAGCCCTTCATAGAAAGGTAAATCGGTAAAAAGTTCTTTTTTTATCTGAGCGAGATAGGCTTTGTTTTTTGTTTTTGCAGGATCAACAAAAGGCACTAATTCAAATTTTTCAAGAGAATCATTACGTTGTAATTGTTGCAAATCGTTGATAGAAATCGCTACATCAACCGCTTGGTCTTTTTTAAGTTGGTTCATCAAGCGCGTCCATGCTGCAAATGCTTTGGGTGTAAAAATAGCACCATCTTTAATCCCAATAATGATGAGGTTTCCCTCTTCGCCAAATTTATTTAAAAACGCATTGTATTCAATATTTACTGGATTATCATCGGGAAGCATATTAGCTTCGGTATGAGAAAAATGAATGTTTTTCCATTGGGTAGCCAATAATCCCGTTATCACCAGCACAATGGATAGCATTAATATTCTATTTCTAAGGACGATTCGGGCAAATAATTCCCAAAACCCCAGACTAAACCACTTGATCATTTTCTTTTCTTTAAAGCGCTGTAAAGGTAGATAAAGCGGCTTAATTTTTGTTGCTTAATTTATTCTTTTTAATTGGAAACTCCAATAGACATTAAATTTGGGTTACTATTTGTAGTCCTATTATAATTGCTATATTTGGTTTCTATATTTTTGTAATAGATAAATTAGGTTTAGAGGTATGAAAAATTATAAAAACGGACTTTTTTATATTGCCGTTACGGGTTGTTTTGCTTCGCTAATGTATTGGATTCTTAATGAAGGAAAATTTCTTGAATTCAGTAAATCAATTGTAATAAAAACGAGTAAAAAAGGGTCTTGGAATGATTTTCTCGATTCCATGGCGCATAATTTTCAGGATCCATTGGCTATTCTATTGGCGCAAATTGTCACCATTATTATTGTAGCCCGTTTTTTTGGTTGGATTTTTAAAAAAATTGGGCAGCCTTCAGTAATTGGTGAAATTATAGCAGGGATTGTATTAGGACCCTCTCTTTTAGGAATGTATTTTCCTGAATTTTCAACTATTTTATTTCCAGTAGAGTCATTAGGTAATTTAAAATTTCTAAGTCAAATAGGATTAATTCTTTTCATGTTCGTTATCGGAATGGAATTGGACCTGAAAGTACTCAAAAACAAAGCTAACGAGGCAGTTGTTATTAGTCATGCGAGTATTATTATTCCTTTTACATTGGGTATTGGCTTGTCTTATTTTGTATACAATCGGTTTGCTCCAGAAGGAGTGAAATTTCTTTCTTTTGCACTTTTTATGGGAATTGCAATGAGTATCACTGCTTTTCCTGTATTGGCTCGGATTGTTCAAGAACGCGGATTAAACAAAACAAAACTAGGAGCTATAGCGATTACATGTGCTGCTGCCGATGATATTACAGCTTGGAGTTTGCTGGCAGTTGTAATAGCCATTGTTAAAGCAGGTAATTTTGTGAGTTCATTTTACATTATTGGCTTAGCCGTTTTGTATGTATTGGTGATGTTATTTATTGTTAAGCCTTTTTTGAAACGAATAGGAGATTTGTATGGATCAAAAGACACCTTAGTTAAGCCAGTTGTTGCCATCTTTTTTCTCACGTTGATTATTTCTTCCTATGCTACTGAAGTAATTGGAATTCATGCTTTGTTTGGAGCATTTATGACGGGAGCCATTATGCCAGATGTAACCAAATTCAGAACCATTTTTATTGAAAAAGTAGAAGATGTTGCTTTGATTTTACTCTTGCCATTATTTTTTGTTTTCACTGGGTTAAAAACCGAAATCGGTTTGATTAATGATCCTTATTTATGGAAAATTACTGGTTTTATTATTTTGGTAGCTGTAGTTGGAAAATTTTTCGGAAGTGCTTTGGCAGCAAAATTTGTGGGCCAATCTTGGCGCGATAGTTTTACCATTGGTGCTTTGATGAATACCCGTGGCTTGATGGAATTAATCGTTTTAAATATTGGATTAGAGCTTAAAGTTTTAACGCCTGAGGTATTTACGATGATGGTTATCATGGCTTTACTAACCACTTTTATGACGGGTCCTGCCTTAGATTTAATCAATTTTATTTTTAAAGAGAAAGATGCAGAATTGCCAGAAATAATTGTAAATAGCAATAAGTTTAAGGTGCTAATTTCATTTGGAAATGACGAAAAAGGGAAATCATTATTACGCTTAGCCAACAGTCTAACCAAAAAACAAAAAAAGACTAGTTCAGTTACAGCGATGCATTTGTACTTAAGTGATCAAATGCACACGTTTAATACCGAAGAAATTGAAAAAGAAAGTTTTGTGAGTCTGATAGAAGAGTCAAAAGTACTTAATCAAGAAATTGATACGCTATTCAAAGCGACGATAGATATCGAAACTGAAATTGCTGACGTAGCCAATCAGGGAGATTATGATTTATTATTGGTAGGGCTTGGAAAATCAATTTTCGAAGGCACTATTTTAGGAAAAGTAATTGGATTTACAACCCGAATTATTAATCCCGATCGATTAATCGATAAGTTTACTGGTAAAGAAGGTTTGTTTGAAAACTCTCCTTTTGATGAAAGAACACGCCAAATAATATCAAAAACTAAAATGCCATTAGGTATTTTGATTGACAAAGATTTGCAGACCGTCAATAAAGTTTTCATTCCCTTATTCACCTCTGAGGATTCTTTCCTATTAGATTATGCTCAAAAATTAATCTTCAATAACAATTCAAAAATTGAAATTTTAGATGTAAATGGAGATATTCAAACCAATTTTATAGCGCAAAGTGTTGTAGAGTCTTTAGAAAACAAATATTCAAACAACATCTCATTGATGCAAGAGGATAGTGTGAAAAAAGAGTTTTTAGCAGCTCAAGACATTATGATTATTAGTCTTGAAAGTTGGAAATCTTTAGTTGACACTCAAAGTGAATGGTTAAGTGGCGTTCCTTCAGTATTGATTTTAAAACCCTAAATTCAATACATAACTAATTTTAATAGCAATATTATCTTCAAATTTCAATAAACCATTTGGGCCATAACGGTAAAATCCAACTAATCCAATTCCTTTATAAATTTGGTTTAACTCAATTCCTGATTCAAAATACCCTTGATTTAGGGTTTTAAAATCCAAACCAATATGCCGCTCAGCATGTTGTAAATTCCCCCATGCCATTCGGGTCACAAATACAAAAGAGGGCTTCACTTTCTTAAAAAGGGTGATGCGTTGAAAGCCATGCTTTAATTGAAAATATACGTATTCGCTCGAGAAAAACTCATTGTAAAACATGGTTTCAAAACTATTTTTTCCTGCAAATGTGACGCGCTGAATAATCGTTTCTTTAGTAATATTATTAGGCGAAATACTATATAAATGAGTAAGTGGTAACTCACCATAGGCATAACCTGATTGAATGATAACGCTTGTTTTTTGTCCGTTGAGATGCTTTTTTTCCAATTCTGTTTTCAAGTCAATTTTTCCAAACGAGAAGTCATTCAATCTACTATCATCTAACGATTTAGTAAATTGAAAAGTGAAGTTTGGAAATCGCTTTTCTACCTCAACTCTTCCATTTGGGGTTTGCATATAATCGCTAAATGGATTCCATTTTAAAGAAACCATCGCCGTTGTCATAGCAAAATTGGTAAATTTTTTTCCGTTTAGTTGAAATTCATAGTTGAATTTAGGTTCGACTTTTGCAGTGGCTATTTCCCAAATACTTTCTGTTTTTGGAATGAATTTTGTTTCAATATTGGCTTTCCAACTTTTATAATTGTAAAAAGTACTAATGTTTAAAGGCCTAGGATCGTAAATTTTAAATCCGCGTTTATCAATTGCAAAGACTGTACTTGCAATTTCTCTTACATCATCGGTATATGAAATTCCAATCCAAGAATTAGTAGGTTCATTTAGTAGAGTTCCAATACCTGTATGATATTTAAAATTACCATCTTTTGTTCCATAAGCAGTGTAGCCGTCAATTTTTAACCGTTTTGAGAAGCGATCGTTGGTAACTCCACCAAGACCCATTCGAAATCCTTCATAGTTATTAAAACTAACTATTTTTCTAAGATCTAAATCGAAAGACCCAAGGGGTAGGAATCCATTTATAAGTCGGCGACCAATGGTAATTTTGCGTTCTAAATTATTTTTTAATGCGATGCTATCCAATACAGTATAGGTTCGTTTACTTCGAATGTCCAAACTGTCTTTTCGATAGGTATTCCAAAACTCGT
>CANHKZ010000019.1 GCA_947461425.1 Flavobacteriaceae bacterium
AATAAGTTATAAAATAGCCCATTTATTTTTTGTAAAAAATATAATAAATAAACACTTAACGAGACGCTATTTTATACCTATACTATCATGAAAAAATTCATTCTAATTGTAGCACTTTATCTAACTAATCTGATTGCTGCACAACAAGTTGCCACTGGAACTGCTCACAATGTGATTATCAAAAATGATGGCACCTTATGGGCATGGGGGTCAAATATCAATGGGCAATTAGGTGATGGAACTACTGAAAACAAAAACACACCCACTCAAATTGGCACTGATTCGAACTGGAAAACTGTCATAGCTGGTGGTTCTCACACCATGGCCATGAAAAAAGATGGAACTCTATGGGCATGGGGATTTAATAGCAATGGAAATTTAGGGGACGGAACCACTATCCACAAATCTATACCTACGCAGATTGGCACTGACTCCGATTGGAAATTTATTACAATGAATAATAACGGGAGTAGTTTTGCTATAAAAAATAATGGAACATTATGGGCATGGGGATATAATTTTTATGGCCAGTTGGGAGATGGGACTACAACCAATAAAACTATACCAACACAGGTTGGAACAGCAACGGATTGGAAAACTGTTACAGCTGGTTATTATCATATCATGGCTATCAAAAACAATGGTACGCTTTATTCATGGGGTTATAATGATTATGGACAATTAGGAGATGGTACAATAACTCAAAAAAATAGCCCTACTCAAATTGGTACGGCATCTGACTGGAAATCGGTAGTAACGGGTTCTTTATATTCTATGGCAATCAAAAATGATGGGGCGTTATGGGCATGGGGTTCAAATAATAAAGGTCAATTAGGAGATGGTACTACAACCAATAAAACTACACCTATACGGATTGGAACAGCGACGGATTGGAAAACAGTTACAGCTGGTGATGATAATACCATGGCACTAAAAAACAATGGTACGCTTTGGGCTTGGGGAGATAATTCCTTTGGACAAATGGGTGATGGGACCACTATTCAAAAAAATACCCCAACACAAGTAGGAACGGCTGCTGATTGGAAAATGATTTGGATAGATTCCAATCATACTTTGGCAACTAAAAACAATGGTACGCTTTGGGCTTGGGGAGATAATGCCTATGGACAAATTGGTGATGGGATTGGAACCAATAAAAATATACCCACTCAAATAGGTACAGCTTCCGATTGGAATACGGTTTATACAAATTTTAATTATACAATAGCTATCAAAAATGATGGGGGATTTTGGTCATGGGGAAAAAACTCTGCTGGTCAATTAGGAAACGGAACGTTTTCTAATCTTACACCTTCACAAATTGGAATAGCTTCTGATTGGAATTTAGTATCGTCAAGAAATTCAAAAACCTTAGCAATCAAAAATAATGGGACACTCTGGGCTTGGGGTTTAAACGATATTGGTCAATTAGGGGATGGGACGACTACCAATAAAAATATCCCTACCCAAATAGGCACCGCATCCGATTGGAAGATGGTGGAAGTAGAATTAACTCATAATATGGCCATCAAAACAAACGGAACGCTTTGGGCTTGGGGAAGTAATTCAGTTGGGCAACTAGGTGATGGAACCATTGATAATAAAAATACCCCAACGCAAATTGGAACAGCTACCGATTGGAAATCAGTTGCAGCAGGTGCAAATCATAGCATGGCAATCAAAAATAATGGAACGCTTTGGGTATGGGGGTTAAACAATTATGGACAATTAGGGGATGGAACTACTACAAGTAGAAACATTCCTACCCAAATAGGCACCGCTACCGATTGGAAAATGATAGTAGCAGGAACAAATTATTCATTAGCTTTAAAAAATGACGGAACACTTTGGGCTTGGGGCTATAATATTTATGGTCAATTAGGAGATGGTACGGTTATAAATAAATCTATACCCACTCAAATAGGCTCAGCTAACGATTGGAAACTAATTGACGTAAGATATTATCAATCTATGGCAATTAAAAATAATGGAACCCTTTGGGCATGGGGATGGAATGCAAATAGCCGACTAGGAGATGATACCACTATTGACAAAAACATACCTACACAAATTGGAATAGCAACAGACTGGAAAACAATATGGGTGGGGCCTAATCATATGATGGCAATTAAAAATAACGGTTCTTTGTGGGGTTGGGGATTAAATTCCGAGGGGTATTTAGGTGATGGAACCAGTATTAACAAAACTACTCCAACACAAATTGGATTGGCTACTGATTGGAAAATAGCATTTCCAGGTTCTTTTCATACCACAGCTATTAAAAATAATGGAACAATGTGGTCTTGGGGAGATAATACAAATGGGGTATTAGGTACTAGTGAAAATTCTGTACCACGTAGTATTTCATTTAGTTTGTGTAGTAACATTCCTTCTGGTGAGGTATATCAAACCTTAGTTTCAGGAAAAACCATTGCTGATCTAGTTGTTACAGGAACTAGTGTTAAATGGTATGCAACGGCAACCGGTGGATCACCATTATCATCAACTGCTACTTTAACCAATGGTACTACCTATTATGCTACACAAACAATCAATAGTTGTGAAAGTACCGCTCGTTTAGCCGTACAAGTCACTATTAACAATCCTACACTATCTGCAACAAATACAACTATTTGCTCTGGTCAAACAGCTACTTTATCAGTTGCGAATGGGACAATTCCAACAAGAACAATTATAGGTTACACAGGTCCTTATAATTATAATAATCACAGTTATTATTTAAATTCTCAATTAACCAATTGGCCTTCTGCTAAAGCGAAAGCAGCTGAAATTGGAGGGTATTTAGTAAGTCCAACAACCACACAAGAAAATGAATATGTGTATAGTTTATTACCTGATTCCAATTATTGGATAGGCTTGTCCGATAGTGTTCAGGAAAGCAGCTGGGTTTGGGAAAGTGGCGAAACATCTTCTTTTATAAATTGGTATCCAAACGAACCTAATAATATGGGAGGAGATGAAGATTATGTTCAGTATTGGACAAACTCAAACAAATGGAATGACGCAAGTATTGGTTCAAATAGTAAATTTATTGTAGAATTCAATTCTAACAATACGCCTTCTTATTTATGGTCAACTGGAGCCACCACGGCATCCATTACTGCAACACCTTCACAAACAACCACCTATTGGGTAGAAGTGACGCTAGGAGGAAAAACAGTTAGAAAAGAACTAATTATTACTGTAAAACAAACACCATTAGCCCCAACAGCTGCAGCAACACAATCATTTTGCGAAGCGGCTACTTTGGCTAATTTAACTGCTACAGGAACTGCGATTAAATGGTATGCTGCAGCAACAGGAGGAACTGCTTTAGCTAATACAACTGCATTAGTTAACGGGACTACCTATTATGCCTCTCAAACAGTGGATGGCTGTGAGAGTATTTTAAGACTTGCTAAACAAGTGTCTATCAATAATCCCACCCTAAGCGCGTCTGCTACAACAATTTGTGCAGATAGAACGGTATCATTATCCGTAAATTCTAATCTTCAACCTACTTCACAATTTTCGGTGGGAGACATTGGACCATCTGGTGGTTATATCTTTTATGACCAAGGTAGTATCATCAATGGCTGGAGGTATTTAGAAGCTTATCCGAGTGATAATGGTACCGATTCGGGAATTGAAAGTTATTGTATTGCAATACCCAATACATCAAATGCTGCAGGAGCAGGATTGACTAACACTTTGAACTTTATAGCTTCCGGAAACATAGGAAATTGGCTGAAGACAGTATTTTTACTTCAACAAAACACTTCTAACAATTGGTATATCCCTTCTAAAGACGAGTTAAATTTAATGTATACCAATTTGAAACGTAATAATCTTGGAAATTTTCAAGACATTCAATATTGGTCTTCCTCTCCTGCTTCTTATGGAAGTTGCGGAATTAATGGAGGGGTTTGGGTGCAAAACTTTACTAATGGTGCTCAAAATTCAGAATACAGAAACGGATATCAAGGTGCTGGTAATTTGCGTTTAATTAGACAATTTTCTGTAGGTATACCAGCTACAACTTACTTATGGTCAACTGGTGAAGAAACAAATACAATTACTCCTTCTCCAGCACAAACTACAACCTATTGGGTAGACGTTACTACGAATGGAGTAACTTGTAGAAGATCGATTACAATTACAGTTAATACTACTCCTGCTCCTACTGGAGCTGCTACTCAAAACTTATGCAATGGTGGTACAATTGCTAATTTATCTGCTACAGGTTCAAATATCAAATGGTATGAAGCTGCTACAGGTGGTACTGAATTATCCTTAACTACACCTTTAATTAATGGCGCTATTTATTATGCCTCACAAACTGTAAATGGGTGTGAAAGTAAAGCACGATTAAGAGTGGTTACTTGTCCTAATGCTTTTATTACCTCATGGCAAATTGATACTCCAAACCAAACTATTACATTCCCAGTACAAGTTGGAAATTATACCTACACAGTTAATTGGGGAGATGGCACAAATGGAACCTATTCATCAAGTACGCCTATTACTAAAACATACCAACAATCTGGTTCATATAATGTATCTATATCTGGGACATTTAATCAATTCAAGCTCTCTGGTAATTCAAGTTTGATAGGAGTTGTAGAATGGAGTGACAGAGAATGGGTGAGTATGGACAGTATGTTTGCTAACTGCACCCGATTTAACGCTATTCCAGCTACAAGTCCAAATCTAACTAAACTTACTGACATGTATGCGACGTTTTCTGGAGCTACTTTATTTAATCAAAATATAGGCGCATGGAATGTGTCTAATGTAACTAGAATGGCGTATGCATTTCACAGAGCTACCAATTTCAATCAAGACATTAACTCATGGAATGTTGCTAATGTGACCAATATGGATTCCATGTTTCAGTCGGCTTCCAATTTTAATCAAAATATTAGCTCATGGAATGTTGGAAAAGTGTTTGATACGGGTTTGATGTTTTTTGGAGCAACACGATTTAACCAACCTATTGGTTCTTGGAATGTTTCGAATGTTACAAATATGATAAGTATGTTTGGTGGAGCCACTAGTTTTAATCAAAGTCTAAATAATTGGAATGTATCAAAAGTAACTAATGCTAGTAATCTATTTAACGGGGCTACTAGTTTCAATCAAAACATCTCCAATTGGTGTACTCAAAGTACCATAAATATAACCAACTGGAAATTAAATTCGCCAATAACTTTGGCTAATTCACCTAATTGGGGAACTTGTTTTTCTCCTACCGGAAGTACAACACAATCCCTTTGCCCGGGTGAAACTGTTGCAAGTTTAACCGCAACTGGAACGTCTATTAAATGGTATGCTACAGCCACTGGAGGCACAGCATTGGCTTCCAATACAGTTTTAGTTGATAATGTAACTTATTTTGCCTCTCAAACCATTAATGCTACTGAAAGTTTGACTCGATTAGCAGTCAATGTAAATTTAAATTCAACAATAACACCAGAGGCAATAGTTACTACGTTATCGGGTTCAGACTATGCAAGAGATGGAATGGGTTCTCAAGCCCAGTTCAATTCACCTCACGATACAGCGGTAGATGCTTTAGGAAATGTGTATGTTACTGATACTAATAATGGCAGGATACGAAAAATTTCACCAACAGGAATTGTGACTACATTTGCAGGATCTACTCGTGGTTATGCTGATGGAACGGGAACTGCTGCGCAATTTACTAACCCTAGAGGAATTACAATTGATATCGCAGGAAACCTATATGTTCTTGATTTTAGCAAAATTAGAAAAATTACTCCAACTGGTATTGTAAGTACACTTGCCGGTTCAACTGCGGGGTATGCAGACGGACAGGGAGAGGCAGCACAATTTAATTCTCCTTATGGAATTACTGTGGATGCCTCGGGAAATATTTACGTAGCAGACACATTTAATCATAGGATACGAAAAATTACGGCTACTGGATTAGTTAGTACAATTGCTGGATCAACTGCTGGTTTTGTTGATGAAACAGGTATTTTAGCCAAGTTTAATACACCTTATAGTTTGGTAGTTGATAATTCTGGAACTATTTATGTTACTGATTATGGTAATTCAAAAATTAGAAAAATTAATACTAATGGCGTAGTGACAACTTTTGCAGGTTCTACTAGTGGCTATGCAGATGGCACTGGAACTGCTGCCAAATTTAGTGGGTTTAGAGAAATTACAATGGATGCTTCAGGTACTATTTATGTGGCTGATACAAACAATAACAGAATCCGAAAAATTACCTCAGCAGCTGTTGTAACAACAATTGCTGGCTCTACGTCAGGACTCACAGATGGAACGGGTATTGCAGCTCAGTTTTCTTTTCCGTATGGAGTTTCCACTGATGCTTCTGGAAATATTTATGTTGCAGATTCAGGAAATCAAAGAATTAGAAAAATCACAACAACAGGTGTTGTAACAACTTTAGCAGGAACAACCAGAACCGTTGTTGACACCTCAGTTGAAAATGCACAATATAATTCACCTTACGGAATAGCACATGATGCTTTAGGAAACGTTTATATTGCAGATTCATTTAATCATAGAATCCGAAAAATTACACCTACTGGTTTTGTTACCACACTTGCTGGTTCAACAGCTGGTTTTGCTGATGGCACAGGTGCTAATGCGCAGTTTAACGCTCCCTACGGCATAACAGTAGATGCTTTAGGTAATGTTTTTGTAGCAGATAGAAATAATAACAAAATTAGAAAAATTAGCCCTACTGGTGTGGTTACCACTATTGCAGGTTCGACACGTGGTTTCGCAGATGGTGCTGGAACTGTTGCGCAATTTAGCTCACCAAGTGATTTGGCAATTGTTGCTGATGGTACTATTTATGTAGCAGATTCAAATAATCATAGCATTCGAAAAATTTCCTCAGCAGGGGTTGTATCAACCATTGCTGGTTCTACTTCTGGATTTACGGATGGAATTGGAACAGCAGCTAAATTTAATCTTCCCCATGGATTAGTAGTGGATCGTTTCGAAAATATTTATGTAGCAGATACCTACAATAATAGAATTCGAAAAATAACCCCTTCTGGAGTTGTTACTACAATAGCAGGGTCAACGTTAGGATTTACAGATGGAACAGTTACAGCGGCTCAGTTTAATTTCCCTTGGGGGATTTCAATTGATGCTAGAGACAATCTTTATATAGCAGATAGATTAAATAACAGAATTAGAAAAATAAGTTCAACAGGCGTTGTTACCACAATTGCAGGTTCAACTTTAGGATTAACAGATAGTAGTGGTACAGCTGCTCAATTTAATTCACCTTCTGCAATATCAATTGATAGTGAAGGAAAAATGTATGTTGCGGATCTAGGAAATAATAGAATTAGAAAAATAACCTTATCGACTGCACCAACTGGAGCTAGTATGCAAACGTTTTGTTCGGGTGCATCAGTTGCTAATTTAACAGCTACAGGTACAGGGATAAAATGGTATTCTAGTGTAAACGCTGGATCAGCTTTGTCTGCTTCTACGCTACTAGTTAATAATACTACCTATTTTGCCTCTCAAACAGTTAATGGTTGCGAGAGTGTTGATAGATTAGCAATCAAAGTAATTGTTAATGCTGCAGATATTAGTGCCAGCTCGTCTACTATTTGTATTGGTAATTCAACCACATTAACAGCATCATCTTCGCAAAGTATGGCTGGATTTAGTGGTCCGTTTACATATGATGGACACCGTTATTATGTAAGTTCTCAACTTGCAAATTGGACAACTGCCAAATCAAAATCAAGAGAGCTCGGTGGTTATTTAGTTTCTATCGCTGATGAAAATGAAAACAATTTCGTAAAAAGTATCATAAGTAACTTTAATGTTTGGATTGGTCTTTCAGATGCAGGGCAAGAAAACGTATGGACATGGGATAGTGGCGAGCCATATGTGTATTCTAAATGGGCTGAAACCGAACCAAATAACTCATTAGGCGATGAAAATTATGTTGAATATGGTTTTGGAGATAAAAAATGGAATGACAATAATTCTACTCATAATTTGAGATATATCGTTGAGATTCCTACAGCTAGTTCGTACTTGTGGTCAACAGGAGCTACAACTGAAAAAATAAATGTATCCCCATCACAAACAACTGATTATTGGGTTGATGCTAGCTTGAATGGAGTAACTTGTAGAAAATCAATTACTATAATTGTAAATAATACACCGAATCCAAAAGGTTCTAATATTCAAACATTTTGTAATAGTGCTACCGTAGGTGATTTAAAAGCGGATGGTTCAGAAATAAAATGGTATGCTTCGGAAAGTGGAGGCACTCCCCTAAGCTCGACTACAGCCCTTGTAAATTCGACATCTTATTTTGCTTCTCAAACTTTAAATGGATGTGAAAGTATACCAAGATTAGCGGTAAATGCAACTATATTTTCAACTTTACCACCAACAGGCGATGCTATTCAAACACTTTGTGAAGGGGCAACACTTTCAAAGTTAATTGTTACAGGCACTGGTATTAAATGGTATGATAGTGCCACAGCTGGATCATCACTAGCATTAACTACCGCTATGGTAAATAATACTACTTATTATGCGACTCAAACATTAAATGGATGTGAAAGTCCAACTCGTTTAGCTATACAAGCAAAAATTAGTAGTTTCCCAAATGCAAACTTAACTACCTCTGGCAGTACTGTACTTCGAGTGAATGAATTGGTTACTATTTCTTCAGTATCTAGTACAAGTCCACTTACCTACAAATGGTATAAAGATGGTGTTCTTTTGCCAAATAGTACTAGTAGTTCATTTAAGGCCACTACTTCAGGAAAGTATAATGTAGAGATTACTAATACAACTGGTTGTACTTCTAAATCTTTAGAAATCCCTGTATATGTTTTATCGCAAACAAATTACAGTGTAAGTACAACAGAAGAAACCTGTCTAAATGCTAAAAACGGGAAAATTAATGTTAAAACAAGTTTAGACTTACCGTATAGAGCCACGTTATTACTAAATGGAGTTATACTGCAAACAAAAGCTTTTAAAGGAGAAATTAATTTTGATGCTCTTTCGGGAGGTACTTATAGTTTGTGCATAACAGTAGATCAACAAGCAGATTATAAAGAATGTTTTGAAATCAAGGTGAATAAACCACAAGAGCTAAGTGTTTTTAGTACATTAAGCAATAATGTAGTAAATTTAAGTCTAAGTGGTGCTAGCTCTTATCAGGTAAATTTAAATGGTAAGATTACCATTACGAAATCAAGTCAATTGACTTTACCTGTTCAATCAGGGATAAACAATTTATCGGTTAGTACCGATAAGAATTGTCAAGGAGTTTTCAATGAGAATTTTGTAGTTTATGATCAGATTTCGGCTTATCCAAATCCATTTACAGATGAACTTACAATTGGGTTACCTGACACTATTCTAATGGACTCAACAACAAAACTTTCAATAAAAATCTTTAACTTAAACGGGGCAATTGTATATCAGTCTGAAACGAATAAGTCAGAAAATATTTTAAAATTAAATTTAGGATATCTGGCTACAGGAGTCTATTTATTACATATCGATAACGCTATTTATAAAATTGTAAAAAAATGAGAAAATTAATATATTTATTGGCATTAGGAATTTTATTTTCTTGCTCCAAAGAAACAGTTGTAAACCCACCCTCTAGTGCGATTCTTACTTTGCCTTTAAAAGATGAGACTTGCAATACTGGTATAGTAGTTTCATCAACAAGAAGTACCGTAACATTTAATTGGAAACAAGCTAATTCAACTGTAGGGTACGAATTAGTTATAAAGAATCTAATTACAAATGAGGTAATAACCTATAAAACCCCTACCCTTTCATTATCGGTAGAGTTGAATCGGAATACCCCTTATTCTTGGTATGTAAACTCATTAAATTCAATAGCACAAGTTGCTAAAAGTGAGGTGTGGAAATTTTATAATTCTGGAGAAGCAATTACAAATTATTCTCCCTATCCTGCTGAAATTATATCTCCAAAAATGGACGAAGTTTTTGCAGTTGGAACAGGGAATGTCAATTTAACATGGGCAGGTTTAGATGTGGATAAAGATATTGTAAGTTATGATATCTATTTTGGCACGGCTACTACTCCTCCTCTATTTAAAACAAATACTCTAAGTGAAGGAGGTGTACTTCAAGTACCAGTAACTGCAAAAACTACCTATTATTGGAAAGTAATTACAAAAGACAAGCAAGGTAATCGTTCGGATTCTGGATTGTTTAAGTTTAGTGTTAATTAATAATAAAAAATTAAGGGTGAAAATAGTTTAATTTAAAATAATCTTTTATATTGTAATAATTTAGATTGCTATAACTAAAATCAATATGAATATTCAACTAGTCAAATATAAATCCGCATTAGTAATTTCATTATTATTATTGTGTTTTGGATGTGCTCCAGAGGATTTGGATTTTGATCAGACTTCCGATTTCGAAACTAAGCCTGTTTACAAAGTTTATTTATCGGATTTTATTCCAGAAATAAATGTTACAATTCCTCAAATTTCAACAGGAGGAAATTCTATAACTTACAATCAAACAATAGATGTTTTCAATAAATCTCTATTTGACAATACAGTTACAAAAGCTGAACTTAATTTTTTGATTACGAATAAGATTAATTCCAAATTTACATTAGAAATACAATTAAAAGAAGGACCAAACGTTTTTGATGCTTTTACAATTAATGTCCCAGCCCATACTGGTGTTGATTTTAATCAAAATTTTATTAAAACATACCCTGAAGTGCAAATAAATTCCTTAAAAAAAGTTGACACTGTAATCATTAAAGTTATTTGTGATAATATAACTGCTTCAACTTCCCAATCCATCAAAATCAGTACACGTTTAACCGCTTACATAAAACCTTGATGGAAAAAAGAATTCTTTACATCTGGTTTCTTTTTTTATCTCTTTCGACCTACAGCCAAAACAAGCAAATTCTTTACGATTTTACTAATGTTCCTCAGTCGTTGATGCTAAATCCTGGAGCTGATGTAAATTATAAATTTTACATTGGTATTCCTTTTTTATCAGGTTTTTCGACACATGCTGGGGTTTCAGGATTCTCTGCTGCTGATTTGTTTTTAAAGGATGGGGTGGATTTTAATACTAAATTTAATACTCTTTTATCTTCGATTAAGAATACTGATTTTGTTAACATTAATCAACAATTGGAATTGATTAATGGTGGACTCGCCATTGGGAAAGAGGAGAAAAGGAGTTATTTGTCTTTTGGAATCTACCAAGAATTTGATTTTTTTTCCTTTTTTCCAAAAGATATCATATCACTTGCAGTTGATGGGAATGAAATTGGTAAAAAATATAATTTTAGTGATTTGAACTTTAAAGCTGATTTAACCTCTGTCTTTCATTTAGGTTTGCACAAAAAAATTAGTAATGATTTAATCATAGGAGCCCGTTTAAAGGTATATTCAAGTATCATTAATATTAATTCAACTCAAAATAATGGCTACCTATTAACCGATCCCGTGACCTTCAAACAGACATTATATTCAAAAATAGCAATCAATACTTCCGGAGTGGCTGATTATAAAGAGGATGATTTTGCAACTAATTTCGCAACTAATTTACCTAAAAAAATGTTTTTGGGGGGTAATTTGGGTGTTGGTGTCGATTTAGGTTTAACCTATAATTTAGAAGACAATCTTCAATTAACAGCCAGTATAATAGATTTAGGGGCTATTAAACACACCAAAGAGGTGAAAAATTATAGCTATGTAGGTTTTTATAGCTTCGAAAATCCTATCGATCTTGCAGATCAAGATTTACCTACCAAAGAATATTTATACAACAACTACACTACATGGCGCCCTCTGAAATTTAATTCTTCAATCAGGTACTCCTTTGACGAAAAAATATATTCCAAAAGCAATGAATCCAGTTATATTGATAGCTATTCACAAAGCGTATTTGAAAGTTCGGTTGGAGCCCAATTATTTATGATGTCCACCTCAAAAGCTCCAATCTTTGCCGTTACTGGTTTTTATGAAAAGAAATTTTCGAATACAATGAATGTGAAACTTACCTACACCGTTGATTCATTTTCATACACTAATGTAGGTTTGGGATTGTCATCAAAATTAGGACCCTTGAACTTTTATATTCTAGGAGATAATCTTATTGGATACACTAACATTAATAAAATGAATAGCTTATCTCTTCAATTTGGATTAAATCTAGTATTTAAAGAATAAAGTTAAATTGGTTCTTGTGAAATAAACTTCACTTTTTAAAAAATTCGAAAATTAAAATGAAGAATAGCGATTTAATAAATCATCACACTATTTGATATTTTTTGCCTACATTGGCTTAATGGAAACAAATTTTGATGTATTGATAATTGGAGGCGGGCTTGCGGGTTTGACAGCCGCAATTCATCTTTCGCAAAAAAAACTGAAAGTTGCACTCGTTGAAAAATCTAGTTTTCCACGTCATAAAGTTTGCGGCGAATATATTTCAAATGAAATTCTACCCTATCTAAAATGGCTTGGTGCAGACGTTGCAGAACTGCACCCAACCAACATTTCTAAATTTAGATTTACGACACATAATGGGAAAATTGCAGAAACCAAACTTCCGTTAGGAGGATTTGGAATTAGCAGGTATGCACTTGACGAATTTTTATATCAAAAAGCGTTGGCTAACAACTGCTGTATACTTAAAGAAAATGTCACTGCTGTTTCCTTCAATAATGATAGTTTCAACGTTACCACTTCGGAGCAAAACTTGACTGCTAAAATAGTATTAGGAGCTTTTGGAAAACGCTCCAATGTGGATCAATTTTTAGATCGGGGTTTCCTCCATAAAAAATCACCTTGGCTTGCTGTCAAAGCACATTATTCTGGTAATTTAGATGATACTCTTGTGGCGCTGCATAACTTTGAAGGGGGCTATTGTGGGGTTTCAAAAGTCGAAAATAACATTATCAACATTTGTTATCTGGCTGATTATGCTACTTTCAAAAAGTATAAAAACATTGAAGAGTACCAACAAAACATACTTTATAAAAACCAACATCTTAAGTCTGTTTTTGAAAATAGCACCCTCCTTTTTGATAAACCGCTGACCATAAGTCAAATTTCATTTGATAAAAAACTAGCTGTTGAAAATCATATTATCATGATTGGAGATACTGCTGGACTGATTCATCCGTTGTGTGGTAATGGAATGGCAATGGCCATGCACAGCGCAAAAATAGCATCTGAATTGCTTTTAGAGTATTTTTCAAATAAAGAAATGAATCGCGATTTGTTAGAAAAAAAATACACTAAAGAATGGAAGAAACATTTTGGAAAAAGAATAGTGATGGGTAGAATGCTGTCACGAATATTAACCCATAAAACCATCACTAGTATATTTGTTGCAATAGTTGCCTCATTTCCAGGACTATTGCCTCGAATAATTAAACAAACACATGGAAAACCTATAACAATCAATTAAATGATAGTTAACACGCAACATAGAACAGAGGAATTGGAGATAATGGATGATTTTTCTCTTGAAGGAGAAGAATTAAGAGAGGCACTCGATCAAATTGCTCGTATTAACCAATTTCTTGGCGGAAATAAAGTTACGCTTAGCGGAATAAAAAAAGTAATACCATCAAGTTCAACTAAAACTATTTCGATAGCGGATATTGGCTGTGGGAACGGAGATATGCTTCGAATGCTATCGGACTATGCGCAAAAAAACAAGCTGAATTTTAAACTTATTGGTATTGATGCAAATGATTTTACTATCAATTACGCAAAAAAATTATCCCTAGCCTATCCCAATATTGAATATCAATGTGTCGATATTTTTAGCGAAGATTTTAAAACGCTTACATTTGATATTATTTTATGCACGCTTACCCTCCACCATTTTACAAATGCACAAATACTAAATATAATTTCTACCTTTAGGGATAATGCAAAAACTGGAATCATCATAAATGATTTGCATCGAAGTAAACTAGCCTATAGGCTTTTTGAATTAATTTGTGTTATTTTTAAACTGAATAGAATGTCTCGTCTAGATGGACTGGTATCTATTTTGAGAGGATTTAAGAAAAATGAACTCGAAGAATTCTCAAAAAAACTAGATCTAAAAAACTATAACATAAACTGGAAATGGGCTTTTCGCTACCAGTGGATAATTACAAACAAATGAGTGTAAAAATAGTAACAGTTGCTAAGCAACTTCCAAAATATTCACGTGAAACGGCTGACATACTTCCGATGTTAGACGGCTGGCTGCAAGGACAAGAAGAACGTTTTATAAAAAAGATAAAAAAGATATTTGAAGGCGCAGCGGTTGACAAGCGTTATTCTATAATGAATCCTGAAGAAGTTTTTACCGCAACTTCATTCGAAGAAAAAAATGATATTTATTGTCGCGAAGTGATTATTCTGGGCGAACAAGTTCTAAAAAAAGCATTAGAAAAAGCGAACTGGGAACCACAGACGCTCGATTACATCATCACTGTAAGTTGTACCGGAATCATGATTCCGTCTTTAGACGCTTACCTTATCAATAAGATGAACTTGAGACAAGATATAGTTCGTCTTCCTGTAACAGAAATGGGTTGTGCTGCAGGCATTTCAGGTATCATTTATGCCAAAAATTTTCTGAAAGCCAATCCGGGTAAACGTGCGGCAGTAATTGCAGTAGAATCTCCAACGGCTACATTTCAACTCGATGATTTTTCAATGCCAAATATTGTGAGTGCTGCTATTTTTGGAGATGGATCTGCCTGTTGTTTATTATCTTCCTACGAAGAGGATAAAGGTCCAGAAATAGTAAGTGAAGAAATGTATCATTTTTATGAAGCGGAACACATGATGGGTTTTAAACTGACCAACAGCGGACTGAAAATGATTTTGGATATTGAAGTACCCACTACAATTGCTTCTCATTTTGGCGCTATTATTCATCCGTTTCTTCAAAAAAATGGTTTAGAAATAAAAGACATAGACCACATGATTTTTCATCCAGGCGGAAAAAAGATAGTTACAACCGTAGAATCACTTTTTGCGGGTTTGGGCAAAAATATAGAGGATACAAAAGAAGTTCTAAAACAATACGGCAATATGTCGAGTGCCACTGTGTTATATGTTTTAGAGCGAATTATGGACGGAAATCCAAAAGAAGGCGAAAAAGGGTTGATGCTTAGTTTTGGACCCGGATTTTCGGCACAAAGAGTTTTATTGCAATGGTAATTATTTAGCAAATTAAATTATGGAGTTGACCGATATTATAGCAAAGTTACCCTATAGCAAACCTTTTTTGTTTGTAGACGAACTGCTTCATGTGGATGAAAATAGTGCGTGTGGTACTTTTACTTTTACCGAAGATTTGGATTTTTACAAAGGTCATTTTAAGGATAATCCAGTAACTCCAGGGGTTATTTTAACTGAAACTATGGCACAAATTGGCATGGTCAGTCTTGGTATTTATTTATTGGGCGAAACCTTTAACGAAGGTACCATAATTGCTTTTACTTCAGCAGACATAGCGTTTTTAAAACCCGTTTATCCAAACGAAAAAGTAACGGTAACTTCTCAAAAAGCATTTTTTAGATTTGGTAAGTTAAAGTGTAATGTGATAATGAAAAACGAAGCTGGTCAAGAGATTTGTAGAGGGGTTTTAGCTGGTATGATTACTAATAAATTATGAGTAAGCGCGTTGTTATAACAGGATTAGGCGTTGTAGCTCCAAACGGAGTTGGCATTGAGGCATTTAACCATTCCATAAAAAATGGCCTGTCGGGAATCCGACATGATGTACAATTGCAAAATTTACAGTTTTCTTGTCAAATAGTGGGTCAGCCTCAACTTTCGGAAGCGCTTAAGGCACAGTACTTTACAGAATTAGAACTACGCGGATTTAACAGTACAGGGATTTTATACGGTGTGATTGCAGGAATAGAAGCATGGAAAAATGCAGGATTACCAATAGAAATTAATAATGAACCCGATTGGGACAGCGGAACTATTTTTGGTGCCGGAACTTCAGGAATTGATAAATTTCGAGAGAGTATTTATAAAATAGACGAATTACAAGTCAGAAGATTGGGAAGTACAGTGGTAGCACAAACTATGAATAGCGGCATCAGTGCCTATCTTGGTGGAAAACTGGGACTTGGTAATCAGGTTACTACAAATTCATCTGCTTGCGCAACTGGAACTGAAGCTATAGTAATGGCTTATGATTGTATAAAAGCTGGAAAAGCAAAACGTGTTTTAGCAGGAAGTACAAGCGATAGCGGGCCTTATATTTGGGGAGGGTTTGACGCACTTCGTGTGTGCAGTTCAAAATATAATGATAATCCCAAAGAAGGTTCACGACCTATGAGTGCAACAGCTTCAGGATTTGTACCTGGCAGCGGTTCAGGAGCATTGCTTATAGAAGATTTAGAAAGTGCATTAGAACGTGGCGCAACAATTTATGCGGAAATAGTAGGCGGAAATGTCAACTCGGGCGGTCAGCGCGGCAACGGTAGTATGACGGCACCTAACAGTACTGCTGTTCAACGATGCATACGAAATGCAATTGCTAATTCCGGCATTGTTCCATCAGATATCGACGCCATAAATGGACATCTTACGGCGACAACAAAAGATAGCCTTGAAATTGAAAACTGGGCAAAAGCTTTGGAGCTTACGGGAACTGATTTTCCTTATATTAATTCCTTGAAAAGCATGACTGGACACTGCTTAAGTGGAGCCGGAAGCATAGAAAGCATTGCGACAGTATTACAGTTGCATGAAGGGTTTATTTTTGGAAATATAAATTGTGAAGATCTTCATCCTGATATTACAAAAATTATTGATTCTTCAAAAGTCCCTTTAAAAACGTTTAACTATAATCCTTCCATAATTGCTAAAGCAAGCTTTGGATTTGGCGATGTAAATGCCTGCGTAATTTTTAAAAAATTTAAAAAATAAAACTATGAAAAAAGAAGAAATTATCGACAAACTAAAATTAATAATCAAGCCGTATACAACTAACACAGAAGCCTTTGACAATTTAACTGAAGATACTGATTTTATCAATGATTTGAATATCAATTCGGCTAATCTTGTTGATATCATCCTGGATATAGAAGAAGCTTTTAATGTTGTCATTGATAATACCGATATGGAGCGCATGCTTGATGTGAAAACTGCTGTAGAAATTATAGCAACTAAATTGAAGAAATAATGATTGGTAACGATGTTATCGATATTTTGCAGTCCCGAAAAGAAAGTAACTGGCAGCGCAAAGGTTTTATAGAAAAAATTTTTACCCTAGAGGAACAATTGCTTATCTCCAACGCCGCTAATCCAGAGATTACGGTATGGATGTTATGGAGTATGAAAGAAGCGGCTTATAAAGTGTATCATCGTGAGACGAAAATAAGGGAGTTTAATCCTAAAAAGCTGGAGTGTTCAATAGACTCACAAAATAAAAATACGATTAGAGGAAAAGTTATCTGTTGTAATAATATATACTACTCCAAAACAATTCTTGCAAATGATAGTATTCATACTATTGCTGTTAGCGAATTAGAAAACCTCAAAATGGTAATAGAAATTAAAAATGAATCCATAGTAAAGGACCAAAATGGTATTCCGTATTTGTCTTTATCTTTACAAAATAAGTTTCAGGATGTTTCCAAAAGTCATCATGGTCGTTTTGAAAAAGTAGTTTGTATAAGAACTTAACATAAAAAAGAGTGGATGACGCTTACCAGTGAATCCTGTTTAATTCTCTGATCAAAATAGATATTAAAAGCATAAAACACTTTTTATAAGAAAAAACTAATTATTTTTGAGGTGCAAATGAACTATATAAGTTGCATCTGATGCAAGAAAATGAAAAAAATCAGAATTAATTCATTCTATGAAAAAATATTATTTACATAACGGAACAGAAAGTTCAGGTCCGTTTAGCTTTGACGAATTGAGAGCTATGAAAATTACCAAAACCACCCCGGTTTGGTTTGAGGGAATGGAAAAATGGAAATATGCTAATGATATTGAAGAGCTTAATGAATTAGTAACCGTTACTCCACCTCCATTCAAGGCAGAAGAAGTTATTGCACCACTGCCTCCCAAAAAAGTTACTAATACAGCGTTTTTGGGCTTATCTAAAAATACATTTATAACAGTTATTGTTGTTATAGTCGTTTCTTCTACTATTGCAATTAATATTATTCAAAATAACCGAAGTGAAGAATTAGAAGCAAAAAACAAAAAAACAGAAATTGAAAATCAACAATTTTTACTACAACAAAAAGAGATAGAAGAGCAAAAAAAATTGATTGAAGAACAACAATTAGCAGAAGAAGAACGTAATGCTAATGAAAAAAAACAAACTACTATAGACCGCATTTCTGAAATAGAAAGTGAAATAGCTGTTGTCAAAGATAATTTGGATACTACAAAAGAAAAATTATCCAAAGCAACTAATTTTAAAGTGGTACGAAGTTCCAATGAAAAATCGGAAGAGTTAAAGAAATTAAAGTTAGACGTAGAATCATTTGAAAAAGAACTCGAAGATCTAGAAGCCGAACAAAATCGTTTGAAACTCGAATTGGATAAAATCAAATAATACTGCGATTTAAATTAATCGCAATCGGATACCACCATTCTTCAAACGATTCAATTTTGAAATCCTGCTAATTTAACTCGTTTATTTTTTGATGCAATTGATTCAGTAAAACTTGGTATTTGCTAATTTCAATCAAGTCGGCATCATCATCAGAAAAATCAAGAAAATCATCCAGTTGCTGACTTATTTCAACTAATTTATTATTGGCCTCCTTGCCATTTTTGGCGGTAATTAAATCGATTATTTTTTGCACTTCTTGTTGTAATAAATTAAAATCGTTATTTTCCATAAAATAGTTAATTAGTAGTGTCTTCAGACTTATTAGTATTAAATTGCTTGACAATTTGCTTTAGCTTTTCTTTACGAGCCATAGCTGCTTTTTTGGCTTTATCTTGTTCTTTGTGCAATTTGTCGTTGTGCTTTTTTATATTTCTATCGTTATTTCTGCCCATAATTAGAGTTGTTCTCTTTTAATTTCTTCTAAAGACTTTTCAGTATAAATAAGTCCATTGATAATTTTCATTCGTAATTCCTCAATGTCTTTGTTCTCAAAATACTTTGCCCAAGAGGTTAATTCAAATAAATTCCGAATTTGTTTGATTCTTTTAGTTGTTTCAAAACTCGTTCGGAGTAGTGCTTTTTGATCGTAAACTGGATTGTTTTTATGATTATAATTTACTGTTTTTGATTCAAAATTAGCTTCTAAATAATACAACTTATCCATTGTATTATCTGGAAAAAAACTATCCCAAAGTGCAAAACCCAATTTGTATTTTGTTGGCGAAGCTACTTCCATCGGTTCCAAACGCCACTTGCTATTAGCAAGTCTGCCCCAATGGTTTGACAAACGATACATTCCTTCTTTTGTATAATAATAGGAACTACCCGCCTTACTTTCATATTGTATTGTCATCCCTTCGATTACGTCACATGGTACCTCTTTAAAAACGCAGAATGTGTTTTTGAATGCATTAGGACTTGGTCGAAATTGTTTTTCCATTCTACAAAAGTAAGTAGAATACCCTTTTCAGCCTAAACAAACAATAATTGATTAAGTTTGTGGTCTGAAAATAAAATAAAAAAAAAATATGTCTAAATCTTCACATGATAAAATGCTTCAAAAAGGTGTTTATACAGGAACAATGGAACAAGATGAAAATGGGAACTACTTTTGCGGAGAATACCTTTTGGACTATAAATTAGCAGCATCAAATCATGCAATTGGCGATTGGATAACTATCAAATCAGTTATTGAAAATCCAAGTGATATCAGTTACAATAAATACCCTAAAAAGTCCAAAAACTTTGATAAAGCTAATTATAAGCCTGAACAATAAAAAAGCATTTTTTTAAATTTTGAACAATATTCTTTGACCCAAACCAAAAACTTAAAAAAAAGTGTACCTTTGCAAAAAATTTGTCGTTTTTGGATTTAATTTCAATTACAAACAAACTAAAAGACAAATAGTTATCTTTATTTATGAAAAAAATAGTTGAATACCGCAAGTTATTAAATGTTGACAAAACTGTCGATTTGAAAGATTTGAAAACCATTTATCGCAATGCGATGAAAGATGCACATCCCGATAAATTTCAAGGGGATGAAGCTGGTTTAAAAGCCGCAGAAGAAAATAGTAAATTAATAATTGAGGCGTATCACTTTTTAGTAAGTATCAATCCAGAAACAATTAAACAAAATTTACCTGAATATACTGAAACCATTGCTACATCAACAATTACCGATTATAAATTTGTTGAAGGTCGATTAATTATCAACTTCTCAAACGGTAGTGTATACGAATACATTAGTGTTCCAAAAGCTACTTATGTAAAAATGGTAAATGCAGACTCTCCAGGACGTTTTGCTAAAAGACATATCTTGAACAACTTTACTTGGAGAAAAACAATCAACCAAGACTAAATTAATTAGCTTACCCCTATAAAAAGCACACTTATTCAGTGTGCTTTTTGCGTAAATAAAAACTTTAAAAATTAAGTAAATGCAAGTATTAAATCTCTAATTTAGCTTCAAAGTGCAACTTAATCAAAAATTTAGTCTTTAAAAGTGGTAATAATTTATAATTTTAGATACTTTTGCGTTCTTAAATCATTTAACAAAATCAAAATGAAAAAAATAATTTTATTACTTTCTGCAGCTTTAGTAGTAGTTGCATGTAGCAAAGTTGGGAAAGACGAATACATTATTTCGGGAACTGCCAAAGGAATCGAGAATGGAAAAACAATTATCCTTGAAACTCAAGATGAAACTGGTATGCTTGTAGCCAAAGATACAGTAAAAGTAGAAAATGGTAAATTTGAAATGAAAGGTACGATTTCTGAACCTGCATTTTATTCTATAAAATTAGACGGTGCTCAAGCGCCAATTCCATTTATTTTAGAAAACGGAGAAGAAGTTACAATTGAAATTAACAAAGATAGTATCCAAAAATCAAAAGTTTCTGGTACTTATAATAATGATGAATACGTGAAATTCAATGAAGAATTAACTGCTATTCAAAAGAAATTAGTTGAATTTCAAACTAAAAACACTCCTGCAATGCAAGCGGCTCAACAAGCTAAAGACACTGTGGTAATTACTAAATTAATGCAAGAATTTGGTAAAATACAACAAGAAGTAGGTGTTACTTCAAAAGCGAAATACCTATCCTATGCTGAAAGTCATCCAAAATCTTATATTTCAGTTCTTATTTTACAAGGGATGCTGAATGATCCAAGTACTGATAGCAAGAAAGCGGAAGAAATGTTTAATGGATTGGCTGATAAAATCAAAAACACTAAGCCTGGTAAAGCAGTAAAAGAAGCTTTAAGCAGATTGAAAGCAGCTCCAACTGCACCTTCAATGGGTGGTGTTAAATGAAGATCTGATTTTTCTGCTCCTAATACGGCAGGAAAAGAAATTTCATTGAAAGAAAGCTTAGGCAAAATTACAATTGTAGATTTTTGGGCTTCTTGGTGCGGTCCTTGTCGAAAAGAAAATCCAAATATGGTAGCTCTTTATAAAGAGTTTCATTCCAAAGGTTTAAATATCGTAGGAGTTTCTTTAGATAAAGAAGCTAAAGCTTGGAAAGAGGCAATTAATAAAGATCAATTGAATTGGATTCATGTCTCTAATTTAAAACAATGGGATGAACCAATAGCCAAACAATACAATGTAGAATCGATACCAGCAACATTCATTTTAGATGCTTCTGGTAAAGTTATTGCAAAAGACCTAAGAGGAGCTGATTTACGTAAAAAAATTGCTGAACTTTTAGCTAAATAACGTCTTCAAATAGTGAAAATAAAAAATCTCCCACTGGGAGATTTTTTTATTTTATTCACTACCAATAGGTTAAAAATAATAGCCAAATTAAGTGCTGTATAAATTTGCAAACATCAAAACAGTTTATATATTTGCATCCGCTTAGACAAACAATACGGCCATGTTTAGGAAATGGGGAGATACTCAAGCGGCCAACGAGGGCAGACTGTAAATCTGCTGTGAAAACTTCGCAGGTTCGAATCCTGCTCTCCCCACAAAAAAAGTCCTGATACCTATCGGGACTTTTTTTTGCTTACAATTCACTTATTTACTCTAGCTTTCCTAATCGCTGCATGATAAAAAGAACCATAATTGGAATAGTTAGTAATATGACCATTAAAGTATGTTCTATTAACAATTCAGGTCTTTCAATTAGCGTAATTGCATACCCACCAACAGCTCCACCAAAATGTGCTGAATGACCAATGTTATCATTTTGAGCTTTCATACCATAAATCGAATACAACAAGTACAAAATACCAAAAAGATAGGCTGGAATAGGAATAATAAAGAAAAGTCCCAACATCATATCAGGTTGTAATAAAATAGCCGAATACAAAACACCTGTAACGGCTCCAGAGGCGCCAACTGCTCTATAACTGAAATTATTTCTTTTGAAAATATACGTCAATAAATTTCCAAAGATTAAACTTCCCATATAAATCAGCACAAAAATCCAATTTCCTAAATAGGACAAAACTAAAGGAGCAAAAAACCAAAGGGTAAGCATATTAAATAATAAATGAGACATATCAACATGAAGGAATCCCGAAGATACCATTCGTATTTGTTCTCCTTTTTGAATACTGCCAATATGAAATTCGTATTTTCTAAAATAAGCCAGATCATTAAATCCTTTATAACTTATCAAAACCGTAATTGCAATGATTCCAATTAATAAAATATTCATATTTGTTCATTTATAGTGAATGGTAAAGATACTGAATCGCATAAATTCATGTTGTGCTACTGAATTTTAAATTTTAATTTTTTTTTGAATTATATTTGTCAAAAATTATCGCATGCAATTCCTGATTTTTATTTTAAGTTTCCCATTCCTTTGGCTAATCTCCATACTTCCATTTCGAGTATTTTATTGGTTTTCAGACTTTGTTTACTTGATCATGTATTACATTATAGGGTATCGAAAAAAAATTATTCGTCATAATTTAATAATAGCAATGCCGCAATTAACGGCAGATAAACGTTTGGAAATTGAAAAAAAATTCTATCGCCATATGTGTGATGTTTTTTTAGAAATGATTAAAACTATGTCGATTACCTCTGAGGAAATGAATGAGCGATTTGTTGTAACCAATATTGACTTGCTTAAAGAATATGAAAAAAAAGGCAAAAGCATCATACTATTGGCTTCCCATTATGCCAGTTGGGAATGGTTATTATCGATTAATGAAAAAACAGCCTTTAAATGTTATGGCGTTTATAAAAAAATAAATAACAAATATTTCGATTCGAAAATTAGAGCAATCCGATCTAAATTCAAATCAGAATTGGTTACAACTGATAAAACCATTGAGTTAATCAACAAAAATGAAAATAGTGGTGTAATGAGTATTTATGGGCTTGCTAGTGATCAATCACCACAAGTACACAAAACATTTCATTGGCAAAAATTCATGGGAATTACAGTTCCTGTTCACACTGGTGCAGAAATGCTCGCCAAAAAATATGATATAGAAGTCGTTTTTGCCAAGGTTAAAAAAGTAAAAAGAGGTTATTACGAAGCTACATTTGTTCCAATTAGTGATGCACCAAAATTGATCCCTGATTTCGAAATTACTGATAACTATTTAAAAGAAGTTGAAAAACAAATACTGGAAGCACCAGAGTTTTATTTCTGGACTCACAAAAGATGGAAACACCGCAGATAAAAAAATCCCCTTTCTAGCGAAAGGTGATTTGTATTAAAATAACATACCGATTAGATCCCTGCAATTATTTTTATTTCATCTATAATTTTTAAAGCCAACTCATCAGCTTTATTTTGCGTTGGAGCTTCCGTATAAATTCTGATAATCGGTTCTGTATTTGATTTTCTCAAATGCACCCACTCTGTTGCAAAATCAATCTTCACTCCGTCAATTGTTGTGATACCTTCATTTATATATTTATCAGTCATCGCTACTAAGATAGCATCCACATCAATTTGTGGCGTCAACTCAATTTTGTTTTTGCTCATATAATATTCCGGATACGATGCACGTAAATCCGAAACTGTCATTTTTTTATTCGCCAAATGCGTCAAAAATAAAGCTACTCCCACCAAACTATCGCGCCCATAATGCAAGTCCGGATAAATAATTCCGCCATTACCTTCACCGCCAATAACCGCGTGGTTCTTTTTCATTAACTCCACCACATTCACTTCTCCCACAGCACTTGCTTCGTAAGTACCATTATGTGCATTGGTTACATCACGCAGCGCTCTAGAGGAAGACATATTTGAAACCGTATTCCCTGGGGTTTTACTCAAAACAAAATCAGCACAAGCTACTAAGGTATATTCTTCACCAAACATTTCGCCATTTTCACAAATAAAAGCCAAACGGTCTACATCAGGATCTACTACTATTCCGAGATCCGCTTTTTCTTTGACAACCAATGCCGAAATATCAGTCAAATGTTCTTTCAAAGGTTCTGGATTGTGTGGAAAATGTCCGTTGGGCTCGCAATATAATTTAACTACCTCAACCCCCATTAATTCTAATAGCTTAGGAATAATAATACCTCCGGAAGAATTGACACCATCCACCACAACTTTAAATTGAGCAGCTTTGACAGCTTCAACATCTACTAAAGTCATATTCAGCACCTCATCGATATGGATGTCCATATAAGCGTCATTTTCCGTAATAGTGCCTAGCGAATCAACGTCTGAAAAATCAAAAGCTTCGGCTTCTGCAATAGCTAATATTTTCTCTCCTTCTAGTCCGTTTAAAAACTCTCCTTTTTCATTTAATAATTTCAAAGCGTTCCATTGCTTTGGATTATGCGATGCGGTTAAAATAATTCCACCATCCGCTTTTTCTAAAGGTACCGCCACCTCAACAGTTGGCGTTGTTGAAAGTCCCAAATCAATTACATCTATTCCAAGTCCAACCAAAGTATTCACAACTAAATTATGGATCATTGGTCCTGATATTCTCGCATCACGACCAATAACAACAGACAATTTATCTTTGCCTGAGTAGTTTTTTAACCAAGTACCATAAGCCGAAGCAAATTTTACAGCATCAACAGGAGTTAGGTTATCTCCTACTTTGCCACCAATAGTTCCACGAATTCCTGAGATTGATTTTATTAAAGTCATGTATGTATGAATTAAATTTTTATTTAGAATTACAAATATAAAAGTTAGTGTGTAGCTAAACGACAAAATCTTCGCCTTTTTTATAAAATGAAATTCTAATCTGAAACGAACTTTGTATATTTGAAGAGTAACAACTCAAAAATCACAATGAATTTCCTTGCTCACATTCATCTCTCTGGAGATAACGAATTTATCAAAATTGGCAATTTTATGGCTGATGGCGTTCGAGGAAAACAATATGAAAATTTTCCTATTGAAATTCAAAAAGGTATTTTGCTACACCGAGCCATTGATACTTTTACAGATGCACATCCTGTTTTTAGACAAAGTACAAAAAAGCTCCATTCTCGTTACCACCACTATGCTGGAGTTATTGTCGATATGTATTACGATCATTTTTTAGCAAAGAATTGGTCCAATTACCACCCTGAAAACTTGATTTATTATACCAATACGTTTTACCAATCCTTGTTGGAAAATCATTCGCATTTGACCACCAAAACCCAAAAAATAGTACCCTATATGATGGAATACAATTGGTTAGTAAGTTACCAGACAATTCCTGGCATGGAAAATATTTTTACTCAAATGGATTACCGTACCAAAAACCAATCCTTAATGCGATTTGCGACTGAAGAACTCCTTGCGCACTACGATGAATTTGAAACGGAATTTTCACTTTTTTACAATGAAGTACAATTATTTTCAAAACAAAAATTAGCTCAACTATGATATTTCAACAAAAATATAGTACTGTTTTTATACTTTTTTTTCTCTCCCTTTTTGCAAGAGCTCAAACCGGATTAATTGTAGATAAGGCAATGGTTGTTTCAGCACGCGAAGAAGCCTCTAAAATTGGTGTTGCTATACTCAAAAAAGGAGGGAATGCTTTTGATGCTATGGTGGCCACAGAATTAGCATTAGCAGTGGCTTACCCCTACGCAGGTAATATAGGCGGTGGCGGATTTATGGTATATAGAAAAGCAAATGGTGAAACAGGCACACTTGATTATCGAGAAAAGGCACCTTTAAGCGCAACTAAAAATATGTTTTTAGATAAATATAATAAAATTATTCAAGATAAAAGTACTGATTCTCCATTAGCCATTGGTATACCGGGAACGATAGCTGGAGTTTTTGCTGTACATGAAAAATTGGGTTCACTTCCAATGTCTGAAATTATGAAACCCGTAATTGATTTAGCAGAAAAAGGAGTTGTAGTTACTAAAAAACAAGAAAAAACCCTAAATGATAATCGGGCTTTAATAATTAAAGCAAATGGAGAAAATACCAAATTTGCTACTGTTTTTAAACAAAATGACACGATCAAATATCCGGCTTTGGCTGCAACTTTAAGACGCATTGCTGAAAATGGAAAAGAGGAATTTTACAAAGGGGAAACAGCAACCAAATTGGTAGGATATTTCAAAAAAATTGGAGCAATTATTACCAAAGAAGATTTGGCACAATACCAAGCCAAATGGAGAAAACCAATTGAATTTAGTTATAAGGATTTAAAAATAATTTCGATGGCGCCTCCAAGTAGTGGCGGCATTTGTTTGGCCCAAATCATGAAGATGATTGAACCATTTGAGTTGGCAAAAATGGGTCAGAATTCTCCCGATGCAATACAAATTATAGTAGAAGCAGAACGGAGAGCTTATGCAGACAGAAGTGTTTTTTTAGGAGATCCCGATTTTGTAAAAATACCACTCAAAGAATTGATGAGTGCTACCTATCTAAAAGATAGAATGTCCAATTTTAATTTCAATAAAGCTACTCTTTCATCTGAAATAAAAGAGGGTTTACTAAATTCAAATGAAAGTACAGAAACCACTCATTATTCAATTGTGGACTCTTTTGGAAATGCAGTTTCGGCCACTACAACCATTAATGCTGGTTATGGATCTAAATATTATTGCGAGGAATTGGGGTTTTTCTTGAATAATGAAATGGATGATTTTAGCGCTAAACCAGGCGAACCTAATATGTTTGGATTAGTTGGAAATGAGGCCAACAGCATTGCACCTCAAAAACGAATGTTGAGTTCTATGACACCAACTATTGTAGCAAAAAACGGAAAATTATTCATGGTTCTAGGATCGCCAGGGGGTTCTACGATTATTACTTCGGTCTTGCAAACAATATTAAATGTATATGAATTTAATTTGGGAATGCAGGAATCGGTAAATGCACCTCGTTTTCATCACCAATGGCTACCGGATAGTATCACCTTTGAACCCAAAGCTTTTGATGTAAAAACCTTAGAGATATTAAAATCAAAGTCGTATTTAATCAATGAAAAAACAACTCCCGTAATTGGTAAAGTAGACGCCATTTTAGTTTTACCAAATGGAAAATTAGAAGGTGGTGCCGATTACAGAGGAGATGACAAAGCGGTTGGATTTTAATTAATGATCATGAATTTTAGTACCGAATTAGAAACCGAATTCAAAGCCAAGCAGCATCCTGAAAATGCTGTGCCAATGGCCAAATACATGAAGGATTTATTTCCGTTTTTTGGAATTAAAACCGATGAAAGAAGAGCTATTTTTAAATTGGTTTGTAAAAAACACCAGACCGAAATCGACACCAATACCAGAATAATTGGTTGGGAGTTATTTCAGAAAAACGAAAGAGAACTTCAGTATTGCGGAATTGAAATTCTTATCAATAATTTGAAAAAAAAATATGTTATTGAAGACATA
>CANHKZ010000020.1 GCA_947461425.1 Flavobacteriaceae bacterium
GGATGTTCCAATAGCCCACCAAGTTAACGATCCTTCAGCCAAGAAGTAATCATGCGAAGCAGAGTTTTTGGCTGTTTGTTTTCGTTTGTAAATCCAATAGCCATATCCAGCTACTATAAAAAAGTAAACAAGAAAGACCATGTAGTCTGCAAATTGTAATGTATTCATAACTTTCGTTTTTTTTAGGTTAATTTAATTAATAGTGAAAAAAAAAATTTAATCTTTATTGATTTTTAAGATGCTATTGAAAGTTATTTTTTCCTAATTTTTTGTTCCCATTTCCAAGCGCTTTCTATAGCCTCATCTAAAGAGGATTTGGTTTTCCAACCTAGCACTTTATTTGCTTTCTCTGTACTAGCATAAGTTTTGGTTACATCGCCTTCTCTTCTGTCAACAATTTTATATGGAAATGGTTTTCCGCTTACTTTTTCAAAGCTCGCTATCACTTCAAGAACGGAGGTTCCTACTCCAGTTCCCAAGTTGAAAATTTCAACTTTATCTTCATTTTTATTTTCTAAAAGACGTTCTAAAGCCACTACGTGCGCCTTTGCTAAATCGACCACGTGAATATAATCACGAATACAAGTTCCATCAACAGTTGGATAATCGTTTCCATACACCATTAATTCTGTACGTAAACCTGTACCAGTTTGAGTAATAAATGGGACTAAATTTTGAGGTACTCCAATTGGTAACTCCCCAATCTCAGCAGATGGATGTGCTCCAATGGGATTGAAATAGCGAAGTAAAATTGCATTGATAGTACTCACTTTTACAACATCATTTATAATTTCTTCTCCAATCTGTTTGGTATTTCCATATGGTGACATTGCAGGTTTTATAGAGGCATTTTCATCAATAGGCATTTCATCCGCTTGACCATAAACCGTACAGGAAGAACTGAAAATAAAATTTGCTTTAGGTTTTTGTTGCAATTCTTGTAAAACATGAACTAAGGATGAAATGTTGTTTTCATAATACAATAAGGGGTTAGTTACACTTTCTCCAACCGCTTTTGAAGCGGCAAAGTGTATCACTCCATTAATGTCATTATTTTTCTTAAAAAATTCTTGTACAGCTGTTCTATTTTTTAAATCTATTTTTTCAAAACCAGGTACTTTTCCAGTAATAGTAGTAATTCCTGTCAAAACATCTTCAGACGAATTGGAAAGATTATCAATAATTACAACTTCAAATCCTTTGTTTTGTAACTCTACAACTGTATGAGAACCAATATATCCAAGCCCTCCTGTTACTAATATTTTCATTGTTGAGTTGTTTTATAATGTACGTCTGATAAATTTCTTAGCATTTTGGCGCTTTTTTCAGCGGTAATGTCTCGTTGAGATTCGCCCATCATTTCGTAGCCTACCATGAATTTTTTAACAGTAGCTGAACGCAGTAGAGGCGGGTAAAAGTGCATATGAAATAGCCATTCAGGATGCGATTTTCCATCAGTAGGCGCCTGATGAATTCCCGAAGAGTATGGAAATGATGTTTCAAAGAGATTATCGTATTTAGCCGTTAGTTGTTTCAGGATTATGGCGTATGAAGCCACTTCTTCAGTATTAAAATCCGTAATTTTAGGTATATGACGTTTGCAAACTATCATCGTTTCAAATGGCCAAATAGCCCAAAAGGGTACCAAGGCAACAAAGTGTTCGTTTTCAATAACAATACGTTCTTTCGACTCCAATTCATTTGCTAAATAATCCAAAAGTAAGTTACTTTTGTTTTTATCATAATAGGATTTTAGACTGTTTTGTGTTTTTTCAATTTGTGTTGGTAATGAAGATTGTGCCCAAATTTGCCCATGTGGATGGGGGTTGCTGCACCCCATTACACTCCCTTTGTTTTCAAAAATTTGCACGTAATTAATATAATCAACATTGCCCAAATCCATATATTCTCGTTGCCAAGTACGAATAATTTCTTCGATAGTTTGTAAATCCATTTCAGGTAATGTGATATTGTGTTCGGGCGAAAAACATACCACCTTAGAGATTCCTCTTTCAGGTTTTGCTTTAAAAAAAGTAGCTTCCTTGCTTTCTTCAAATTCAATTTCTTCTTGCTTTAAAGCTGCAAAATCATTTTCAAAAACAAATGAGCTAAGATATATTGGATTTATCTCTCCATTAGCACGAACATTGCCTGGACACAGATAACAAGTTGGATCATATACCGGTCTACCATCATCAGCAATAGCTTCATTTTGACCTTGCCAAGGTCGCTTAGCTCTATGAGGAGAAACCAAAACCCATTCGTTTATGAGCGGATTAAAGCGTCTATGCGGATCTTCGTTAATATCAAAATTTTTCATTCTAATTATTATAAAGTGTTGTGCCGTTATTTATTTTAACGTCATAAATTTTTAATTCTATACCAAATGCCTCCATATATAATTTAGACAGCTTTGATTTTATTACTTCTTCTTCTCCTTTTTTAATTAAATTGATGGTACATCCTCCAAAACCACCACCCATTAATCTAGAGCCAATTACTGCATTCTCTTTTTTTACGTTATCGACTAAAAAATCTAATTCTTTGCAACTAACTTCATATTCTATGGATAAACCTTCATGAGTTTCAAACATTAATCTCCCTAATTCTTCAATTTGGCCATTATCCAAAGCTTTGCATGCTTTTATAACCCTACTGATTTCTTTGACTACATAAGAACATCTTTTATAAACATCGTGATTCATTTTATTTTTTAGGCTCAAAAGGTGACTCTCACTACAATCCCTAAAACTTTTAATTTCTGAAAAATTTGTTTTTAGTATTGAAATTCCTTCTTCACATTGAGCTCTTCTTTGATTGTAGGCCGATGTCACTAAAGAGTGTTTTACATTTGAATCGAATAATACTAATGAGTAATCGCAAAAATTAGCATCGTGATATTCAAATTCTAAAGTCCTACAATCTATTTTTAATACTTTATCTTTTAATCCCATTACACTTGAAAATTGGTCCATAATCCCACAGTTAATGCCAACCCAATGTTCTGCTTTTTGACCCATCAATGCAATTTCAATAGGTTTAATTTTCAAATTAAAAAGTTCATTAATTCCAAAAAGGAATCCGCATTCTAATGCTGCTGAAGAAGATAAACCGGAGCCATCAGGTATATTACTACTGAAAACACAATTGAAACCTTCAAAAACATAGCCATTTTGCTTCAATTGATTAATGACACCTCGAAAGTAATTTGTCCAAGTTTTATCCTCTAATTGAACAGTATCCTCTAAATTTATTTCAAATTCATCATCAAGATCAATTGCAATTATTTTTGCGGTATTAGTGTAATTTTTCTCTAAAGCAAAACAAATAATTTTATCAATTGCAGCCGGTAAAACAAATCCGTCATTATAGTCAATATGTTCACCTATAATATTTATTCTTCCTGGAGAAATTACAGTTTTAGTAGGTTTGGTATCAAATTTTTCTTTAAAAAAAGCTACGGTGTTTTGGATTAAGATGTCATTCATTATTCTAAATGTATTTGAGTAGGATGATTAGTTTTTTATCCCAATTGAAATCTATAAATAGTTTTATGATAATAGCGTTCGCCTTTCTTTAATATAGCACTAGGAAAATTATAATGGTTGGGTGCATCCGGGTAGTTTTGTGTTTCAAAACAGATACCGCTTAAAGGATGATAATTGGCACCTTCTTTACCTTTAATTTTTCCGAAACAATTCCCACCAACATAAATATGAATTCCGGGTTGGTTTGTAATCACCTCCATTTTTAAATTATTTTTAGGACTAAACAAACTAGCCGAAACAATATTGCTATCGGCTAAAACAAATGTGTTGTCAATTGAAGTGGGACATTTTTTAGGGACATTAAAATTGAATGCATGAGCTGATAAATCAATAAAACTTCCTGTTGGAATATTTTCTTTATTTGTTTCTAATATAGTATTAGAAGCAATCATTAAATTCTGATTTTCAATTGTACCAGTATGTCCATCAAGATTAAAATAACTGTGATGAGTTAAATTAATTATAGTATCTTCAGAAGAAATAGCGCTATATTCAATAATTAATTCATTTGATTCAGATAATGAATAAGTTACTTGTATCTTAAGTTCGCCTGGATAGTTCTCTTCATACGAAGGACTTATATATTCTAAAGTTACAGCTGAATTTTCAGTTAATTTTGAATCAATAACGACCCAGTTTTTTTGACTAAAACCTTCTTTTCCACCATGCAAGGAATTCTTATTATTGTTTTGGAACAATTGATGTTGCTTGCCATCTAATTCAAAATTTCCATTATCTATCCGACCAGCGTATCTGCCTACAATTGCCCCAAAATAGGGAGCCGATGGTAATTCAAATGATTTTTTATAATTGCTAATAGTATCAAAACCTAAAACCACATCAATTTTTTTACCGCTTGGTAAAGGTATTTTTAAAGAAGTTAGACTTGCACCATAGTTAGAAATACTGATTTCAAAACCGTATTTGTTTGATAGTGTTGAATACGTTGGTTTTTTAATCGTATTTGATATATTATTCATATTAAGGTGCTTAATTTTATATAATTGGTTTTTTTTCTACAAAAAAATTATGATTAACAAAAAACAAATTTAAATTTAAATTTGAGATTAATCATACTAGTACCTACTGGTTTTTTTATTATATTGCTAAAAATTTCTGTTATGAAACTAATAAATATAGATCAAAATAGTAGTGTTCCTAAATACAAACAAATTATAGTGTCAATTGAGAAAAGTATTGATAACGGAGTGTTGAAAAAGAATGACAAACTCCCCTCTATTAATAAAGTTGCTTTAGAGTTTACTCTTTCAAGAGATACTATTTTACTTGCATATGACATATTAAAAAAAAGAGGAATTATTTACGCTATTTTTGGAAAAGGATATTACATTAGAAGTTCTGAAATACATATTAAACAAAGGGTTTTTCTGCTTTTTGACGAACTAAATAGTTTTAAAGAAGATCTTTACAATTCTTTCATTTTACACATGGGTAAAGAGGCTCAAATTGATATTTTCTTTCATCATTTTAACACTAAAGTTTTTGAAAAACACATCAACGAAAGTAATGGAAATTATACTAAATATGTAATAATGCCGACCTATTTAGAAAATGCAGCGAAATTAATTGCAACACTTCCTAGTAAAGACGTTTATATTTTAGATCAGACTAATCCAGATCTGAAACAATACCCTGCTGTGTATCAAAATTTCAGAAACGACATTTATAATAGTTTAAAAAAAGGTAAAAATAGCTTAGAAAAATATAACAAATTAATATTAATTTTTCCTGGATTTAGAGAACCAGTAGGTATGAAAGAGGGTTTTTTGAATTTTACAACAGATTTTAATTTTGAAAGCGAAGTAATAGTCGAATTTGAAAATTGGACTATTGAAAGAGGGCAAGTTTTTATTATTCCTAACGACAGGGATCTAGTTAAAGTACTCGAGAAATCCAAGCGGCAACAATTGGAACTCGGAAAAGATTTTGGTATTATTTCATATAACGAAACCCCTTTGAAGAAAGTAGTTGAAAATGGTATTACTACTATTTCAACTAATTTTGAAGATATGGGAAAAATAGTGGCTCAAATGATTTTAATAGGTCAAAACGAGAAAATAGAAAATAAATGTAACTTAATTATTAGGAATTCTTTATAATTCATTTTTAAGTGTTGGATTGTTCCATTCGTTTTTTATAATATTTCATAAAAAAAACCTCAAAATTGCTTTTGAGGTTTTTGTCTTAGTAGCGGGAACAGGACTCGAACCTGTGACCTTCGGGTTATGAGCCCGACGAGCTGCCTACTGCTCTATCCCGCGATGTTTCGAGTACAAATATACAACCAAATTTGACTATTGCAACAAAAAAATTAAAATTTCTTTTATTTCTTGTATTAGCTTGATATAACTACCTTTGCAAAAATTAAATCGCAGTCAATGGCACACAAAGCAGGTTTTGTAAATATTATTGGAAATCCAAACGTTGGAAAATCAACCTTAATGAACGCTTTTGTTGGCGAAAGGTTGTCTATTATCACTTCTAAAGCGCAAACCACCCGTCATAGAATTTTGGGTATTGTTAACGGAGAAGATTTTCAATTGGTTTTATCAGACACACCCGGAATCATCAAGCCCGCTTATGAAATGCAGGAATCAATGATGAACTTTGTAAAGTCAGCTTTTGAAGATGCTGATATTTTGATTTATATGGTCGAAATTGGCGAACAAGAATTAAAAGACGATGCCTTTTTTAATAAAATAATCCACGCCAAAATTCCGGTTTTGTTACTGTTGAACAAAATTGATAATTCGAATCAACAACAACTGGAAGAACAAGTAGCCTTTTGGACAGAAAAAGTACCAAACGCAGAAATTTTCCCGATCTCAGCTTTGCAAAATTTCAATGTGCCTGAAGTTTTTGGACGTATTATTGAATTACTTCCAGAATCACCTCCTTATTATCCAAAAGACCAACTGACAGATAAACCCGAACGTTTCTTTGTTAACGAAACCATTCGTGAGAAAATCTTGATGAATTATAGTAAAGAAATTCCGTATGCGGTAGAAATCGTGACCGAAGAATTCTTTGAAGATGACAATATCATCCGTATTCGTTCTTTGATTATGGTAGAACGCGATACACAAAAGGGAATTATTATTGGACACAAAGGCGCTGCTTTGAAAAAAGTAGGAATGGATTCTCGTGCCGATTTAGAAAAATTTTTTGGCAAACAAATCCACATTGAATTGTATGTAAAAGTCAATAAAAATTGGCGAAGTAATGCTAATATGCTAAAACGTTTTGGGTATAACAACTAATTTTTTGGCGTGACCACAAGGGTCAGGCTATCCGTTTCAATCTTTTTAAGTTGCCTTTGAAAACCGCAGTCAACTTAAAAAGGATTTTCACTTCTATCCTTCACGTACCACAATAGTTGCATATAAAATAATAGCGTACCTTTGCAAAATATTTCAAATTAGATTATGAACAACATAGTAGCCATAGTAGGAAGACCTAACGTAGGAAAATCGACTCTATTTAACCGATTGATCCAAAGAAGAGAAGCTATCGTAGATTCAGTTTCAGGGGTAACCCGTGACCGAAATTATGGGAAAAGCGAATGGAATGGAAAAGAGTTTTCTGTAATTGATACGGGTGGTTATGTGCGTGGTTCAGATGATATTTTTGAAGGAGAAATTCGCAAGCAAGTTGAATTAGCGATTGATGAGGCTGACGTAATCATTTTTGTGGTAGATGTGGAAGAAGGGATTACCCCAATGGATGATGCAGTAGCAAAACTACTTCGAAAAGTAACTAAGCCGGTTTTGTTAGCCGTCAATAAGGTAGACAATGCGATGCGCGAAAAAGATGCGATTGAATTTTACAACTTGGGTTTAGGCGATTACTATACATTTGCAAGTATTTCCGGAAGTGGAACAGGAGATTTATTGGACGCTTTAATTGATGCGTTCCCAATTAAACCAGAACCTACAGGAGAAGAAATTGTTTTACCTCGTTTTGCAGTAGTAGGTCGACCTAATGCTGGAAAATCAAGTTTTATCAATGCTTTGATTGGTCAAGATCGATATATTGTAACCGATATTGCTGGAACGACACGTGATGCCATTGATACTAAATTTGACCGTTTTGGATTTGAGTTTAACTTGGTAGATACAGCCGGAATTCGTCGTAAAGCTAAAGTAAAAGAAGACTTAGAATTTTATTCGGTGATGCGTTCCGTTAGAGCGATTGAACATGCGGATATTTGTATCTTAATTATTGATGCTACTCGCGGATTTGAAGGCCAAGACCAAAGTATTTTTTGGTTGGCCGAGAAAAACCGAAAAGGAGTTGTGATTTTAGTTAATAAATGGGACTTGGTTGAAAAAGACACCATGTCGACGCGTGATTACGAAGAAAAAATAAGAAAAGAACTAATGCCGTTTACTGATGTGCCTATTCTTTTTGTATCGGCTTTGACAAAACAACGTTTACTAAAAGCATTAGAAGCAACGGTTCAGGTATATGAGAACAGACAACAACGTATTCCAACCTCTAAATTCAATGAATTTATGTTGAAAGTAATTGAAGCCTATCCGCCCCCAGCAACCAAAGGGAAATATGTAAAAATTAAATATTGTATGCAATTGCCAACACCAACACCGCAGTTTGTATTCTTTGCTAATTTACCACAATATGTAAAAGAACCCTATAAAAGGTATTTGGAAAACAAAATCAGAGAAAAATGGGACTTCTCCGGAGTGCCCATCGATATTTATATTAGAGAGAAATAATAAAAAAGTCCCGATATATCGGGACTTTTTTATTGAGTATTATAAGCTTAATCTGTGGTATATACTGAACCGAATGATATCACGATCATAGTAATCTACACCACTAGCTCTTTGCTGAAAGCTATTCAAATAGCCTATTTCGATGGCGATTTTTTGGTTAATTCCATATTGTAAAGCAGCATAAATTCGATTTTGATCAAAAGTATTTTTCACAATGGATTTCCCAGCATTTAGTAAGATTTCTTCGTGAACAATAGTCTTTAAATAGCGGTTATCTTTTTTCCAAAGATCATACTCCGCTTGAATTCTAAATCGGAATCGCCAATTAAATGTTGTACCTGATAGTAGTTCTGTTTTGGTAGCATTTCTAATAAAACGTTCGTCTATTTGAAAACGTTGACTGAGTTGTATTTTGCCAATCGTATTTTTCCAAGTAATGTCTTGCTGCCCTCTGTATTCGGGAATCATAAAATCACTAGTATTCTCTGGATCTTGTGTTGCAACAGGAAAAAAACCAAGGCCGCCCCCTAATTCTATCGAGTTCGATGTCTTGTAACGAACTTGTGAACGAATGACAAATAGATTTTCAGTAATCGGTTTTAAAAAGAGTCTGTTGTCAAATTCCGAATGAAGTGACCACTTTTCATTTAGATTTACTATAGTGTAATATCTTGACCAAAGAATAGATTGGTTGTCAATTTTTTTTTCAGTTTGTGCTTGACTAATTTCTAGGGTTAATAGTAAAAAAGTATAGATGAATTTACGAATTGGCATTTTTATTTTTTTGCAAATATAAAGTAGTCTTCTAGATATTAATTTTAATTTTATAAAAAAATACACAGTATGAGTTTAAACAATAAAGTCATTTGGATCACAGGTGCTTCCAGCGGAATAGGAGAGGCGTTAGCACATGCCTTAGTTGCCAAAAATAGCAGGTTAATTATATCGGCTCGAAATGAAGCGGCATTGCAAGCTTTCAAATCCAATTATCCTTCTGCTCAAATTGAAGTAGTGCCTTTTGATTTATTGGATTTTGATACTACTCCAGCTGTGGTGGCTAAAGCCATTTCTTTTTTTGGAAAAATAGACATTCTGGTTAACAATGGCGGAATCAGTCAGCGCTCTTTGATCGCTGAAACAGATTTTGCTGTTGACAAAAAAATAATGGATGTGGATTATTTTGGAACAATTGCTTTGACTAAAGCGCTTTTGCCTCATTTTATACAAAATCAATCCGGTCATTATGTAACTGTGACTAGTTTGATGGGAAAATTCGGATCGCCCTATCGATCTGGGTATTGTGCCGCAAAACATGCTTTGCATGGTTATTTTGATGTATTGCGATTGGAACATGAAAAAGACGGAATTGATGTAACACTAGTTTGTCCAGGATTTGTTCAAACTAACGTAGCCATTAATGCTTTAACTGCAGACGGAAGTCCGCAAGCTAAAAATAGCGAAACTACTGCTAATGGGATGACGTTAGCTGAATTTATCCCAAAAATGATTAGGGCGATTGAGCAAAAGAAATTTGAAGTTTATATTGCCAAAAAAGAGATATTAGGAATCTATTTAAAACGATTTCTTCCAAAGTATTTGCATACTGTCGTATTAAATAGTAAAGTTCGTTGATGGCTAGTTAGTGTATTAAAAACCAATTCCAACCTGAAAAACTATGGTTACTGAAGTCTCTAGATTATTGCCAAAACGAACTGGAACAGGCATTGAAACGTAATAATTGTGGTCTTTGTATTTTTTAATCACTTTTGCTAATATAGGTGTAAAACCATATCTTCCAGAGGTCTCGAAAGCCATTCTTCCAGCAAATGTGTACCCTTTTTTTAAGCGAACTAATACCCCTGGATGGATAAGTATATTACTCACTTTACTCACTTGGCTATCGGTTTTTATAGTAGGTACAATTTCAAACGAAAAACCTATTTTTTCACTTTTCCAAAGATTAATCCCGATGGGCATTCCAACAGAATAATAGTCTTTAAAATTAAAAGTAGTTTCTGAATTCGAAAAGGTTACTAATGGGTGAATGATGCCAATAAATCCATTTATTTTAGGATAATTTTCAGAGCTAGTTTGTGCTTGCGTATGTAAGGTTAACATTGAAATTAATCCTAAGAACACTATTAAATTGAATTTTTTCAAAGGTATTTTTGTATTTATACATTGACAAATATAGATTATTTTTAAAATAAAAACACCATATTCAATTTACTGGATGTGGTGTTTGTAATAGTATGAAATGGTTTTACAAATTGTAACGCAATGTAAGACCGTAAGTTCTTTGATCTCCTAACACTCCGGCATAGTGTCCTGCATTACCACCAGCAGGTAATAATTGCTCGTAGTAATTTTTGTTCAATAAGTTGCGTCCCCAAATGTGCGCAGACAAACCATCTGCTATACGGAAACCAATACGACCATTAAATATAGCATAACCTGGTACAATCAAATATTTTGATGCAGAAGGGCTTGAAGAGAATTCAGAACGTGCATAACCATCAAGGGCAATGAAGAACTTACCTATACTTCCGAAGAATTTAGCATTTTTAGTATATTCACCTCCAAGGCTTCCAGCCCATTTTGAAGCACCTGGCAAAACAGTACCTGACACATCTTTAAATGCTACTTGAACCCCTCCAACAGTAGTACCTGTTTCTTCTAATGGAAGCGGTGCATTAGTAAATTTAACATATTTTCCATCAGTGTAAGTTGCAGCTCCATTAATTGTAAAATGATTATTAATTACTATACTAGCATCGATTTCAGTGCCCTTTACACTCACTTTATCAGCATTGGCGAGGTAACCTCTATTTACGCCCAATTCAGCTGCTTGAACATTGGTTTGGAAATCGTTAATTTCGGTATTAAACAAAGTCAAATTTAAAATTGAATTTTTGAAAGGAGATGTTTTAACTCCAAATTCAAAATGATTAACATCTTCTGGCTTTACGGTTGCAAGATCACCTAACGTTTGTCCAGCAGCAGGGGTAGGAAGTCCTGCAACATTCACTCCAATAGGTTTGTAACTTTTTGCAACAGTTCCGTATACATTGATTTTATCTGATGCTTTGTATGATAGAGTTATATTTCCAGAGAAGTCAGTATCACTATTATTTGATGAGAAATTTTGGTCAGTGTACACTTTCCTTTTCAGCGCAATTAATGCAGGATCAGCGGTTTGAAGTCCTCCGTATGTTTTACGGTCATAATCTGCGTCTTTCTTATCGTAGTTGTATCTTAAACCTGGTAATACATGCAGTTTATCTGTTATAGCCCAATCTAATTGCCCGAATACCGCTGCACTAGTTGATTGTATTTGAGCATTTGTTTTTATTCCATATCCTTGAAAAAGACCTGGGGTTTTCCATAATGCAGTATTTGCTGTAGTAAAGGAGTCTTGTGAAAATCTCCATTGTGCATTTCCTGATTCTTCTACACCTTTTGTTTTTGATGTTTGGTCGATAAAAAATACGCCAAAAACACCACTTATTTTGGATGAAATCTGTCCAGCATAGCGTACCTCTTGTGTGAATTGAGTTTGTCTTGAAGGATTTTGAGATTTTGCAAGTACTTGTAATCCTGTAAAATCCCTGTCATTTGACGGATCCCAATTCCAGAATCTATAAGCAGTAGTAGAAGTCAATGTTCCTTTTCCAATTTTAGTATCAATATTCAAAGAGGCACCTCCTAAATCTTGTCCCGAACGCCATGGGGTATCGTGGTCAATTTTGCGATCAAAAGCATTTAAGCTTGGAAGTTGGTAGTTCAAATCAGCAATAATTGCATTAAATTGACGTGGTGAAGCTCTTTTCGTTGGAGCAACACCTGCAATTACTTGCGCATATCCGTCTGGACGTTGCGTTGTAATGTCAACCGCCACTGTAATATTTGTTTTTTCTGTTGGTGTAAAAAGCAATTGCCCTCTAATTCCTTGATTGTCTAGTGTATTAGTAGATTTTCCTGTTACAATGTTATCGATTAATCCATCACGTTGCGTTCCAGAAAATGATAATCTACCAGCAAATTTTGAACTCAAAGCTCCTGTAAGAGATGCTTTGGCCTGTAAGTAGCCAAAGTTTCCGTAGCTCACTTCAAAATTAGCACCTTGAGTAAAACTTGGTTTACGAGTCGTAATATTAAAAGCACCTGAAGTAGTGTTTTTACCAAATAAGGAGCCTTGTGGTCCACGTAATACTTCAATTCGATCGACATCAATGAAATCAAGCGTAGTTGCTGCTGGACGAGCAAAATACACACCGTCTACATAGAAACCAACTCCCGGGTCAATTCCATCATTGGTCAAACCGAAAGGGGAACCTAAGCTGCGAATGTTAATTCCAGTATTTCTTGGATTGGAAGAATACAATTGAACCGATGGAATTAATTCTTTAATACGATTCACGTTGAAAGCCCCTGCTTGTTCAGCTTGTTTTCCAGTTACTACAGATACGGCGATGGGGATGTCTTGAACCTTTTCTATTCTACGTCTTGATGTGACCACTACTTCGGATAACACTTTTTCGTCTCCTGTAGAAATAGTTATAAGTAAAGGTTTTGCATTTGCAGGTAATTCCGTGATTTTAATCTCTTTTGTATTAAAACCAGCATATTGTACAATAATTGTAAATGGTAATACTTTGGCTTGAATAGCAAACTTACCGTTAACATCTGAAGTTGTACTATTGGTAGTTCCTTTTATAAAGATATTGACACCTTCTATAGGTGAATTATCATCGCTTTTAACTTCTCCCTCTAAAAGGCTTTGACTATAAGAAGTCGAGAATATTGATATTAAAATTAAAGTTGATATTGTTTTAGTAAAGATATTTTTCATTTTTTATATAAATTATATGTGATTAGTAGAGTTTAAAATTATTTTTTTTTACAACTAGCACATGCACATATATGGATAGGAATTTTCAAGTTGACTAAAATGGGATACTGTTTTTTTCGCACTAAAATGAATTGGATACGTTTTCATAAATAAATGTTTTAATTTTTTCGTCTGCAAATATATTATTAATTCTATAAAATTAGTAGAGTTTTAAAAATATTTTTTTATTTTTTAACTAATGAGGCTATAGTAATGCCTTGCATGGCTTTTAAAGTTTCTTCGCGAATGGCTATTAAACCGTGTCTTAGAGCGCATTCTGACTCGCTTTTACAATCAGAACAAGGCTCGTAGAAATTCAACGAGGCACAGGGGAGTAATGCGATAGCACCATCAAACAACCGATGAATATCAGCCATTGTAATTTCATTTGAGGATTTAATTAGGTAATAACCTCCAAATTTTCCTTGTTTACTGCCAACTAAATGGGCGCGTTTTAAATCCAATAAAATTTGTTCTAGAAATTTTTTAGGTATAGCGGCTGTATCGGCAATTTCAATAGTACGCGCAATATAACTGGGTTCTTGTTGAGCAAGAAACAGTAAAGCTTTGAGTGCGTATTTGGTTTTATGTGAAAGCATCTACTACAGTTAGGGTTACAAATATAAGTGGCTATTTTTCAGAAATAAAAATAAATTACCAACTTCCGCTGGAACCTCCTCCAGAGAAACCACCACCGCCAAAACCGCCTCCGAAGCCTCCTCCTCCAAATCCACCACCTGACGAACCTCCGAATCCGCCTCGGTTACCGCTTGCAAGACTGCTTAAAACCAGAATGTCTAAAATGCTTGGTCCTCCGCCAAAACCACCGGATCCACCTGAATTTCCACCCCCTTTTTTATTTCTTGAAAAAAGAATTAAAACGATAACGATGATCACTATAAAGGGAAGAATTGGAAATTTCTCGCCTTTATTTTGTTTGCGGTTTCCTTTATATTTTCCTTTGAAAACATCAATAATAGCATCAGTACCTTTATCCAATCCATTGAAATAACTTCCCGCTTTGAATTCGGGGATGATAATATTTCTGATGATTTCTCCACCTGTTCCTGCGGTTAATCGATCTTCTAAACCATAACCCGGGTTGATCGCTATTTTCTTTTCCGCTTTTGCCAATAAAATAATGACGCCATTGTCTTCTTTGGCTTGACCAATTCCCCAAGTTTGTGCCCAATTGGTAGCGAGTTGGCTTACATCTTCGCCTTTCAGACTTTCAATAGTAACAATAATAATTTGAGTTGAGGTGGAATCAGAATAGCGAACCAATTTTTCTTCTAATTGAGCTTTCTCTGTTTCACTAAGTACTTTAGCAAAATCGTATACTGAAGTTTGAAATGCTGGTTTTTCTGGAATCGTAAATTGAGCAAAAGTAATTTGTGTTACCAAAAAACAAAGGAATAATTTAAGAAAAGTAGGAGTAGGTAAAAGTGCTTTCATTATCCTTTTGAGATTTCGTTTGATAATTCGTTTGTGTCATCGGTTTGCCAAGGAAAATAAGTTTTCAATTGCTCGCCTGCTTTATTAATTCCGTCAATTAAACCTTGTTTGAAATTGCCTTGTTTGAATTGAGCAGCCATAATTTCTTTGGTACTGTCCCAAAAATCAGTGGTTACTACCTCATTAATTCCTTTATCTCCACAGATAACAAATTGTTTGTCATCACTAGCCAAATAAATTAAAACGCCATTTTGCAATTGCGTTTCATTCATTTTTAATTCATAAAAAACTTCCAAAGCCCTGTCAAAAGGAACTTTGGAAGTCGTTTGTTCTATGTGTACTCGTATTTCGCCAGACGTATTTTTTTCGGCCAATTGAATGGCTGCTACAATTTCGTTTTCGTCTTCTTTGCTTAAAAAAATAGTGTCTGGTTTCATAAGTTGTCTTTATTATTCGTTTAGAATTTTACTTCTACCGGTTTGTCAGCTCCAACAGCTGCTTCAAAATAGGGTTTTTCTTTAAACCCAAACATCCCTGCAAAAATAGAATTAGGAAAAGTTTTAATGTGAGTATTGTATGGTTTTACTGCCTCATTAAAACGGGTTCTTGCCGTTAAAATTTGGTTTTCAGTACTCGCTAATTCATCTTGCAATTTCAAGAAATTTTCGTTGGCTTTCAAGTCAGGGTATTTTTCTACTGACACTAATAATTTTGACAATGAACTGCTCACCCCACTTTGTGCAGAGTTAAAAGCGGCTAATTGTGCTGGGCTAACATTTGTTGGATCAACTGTAATTGAAGTAGCTTTAGCCCTAGCTGAAATAACGGCAGTCAAAGTACTTTTTTCAAAGTCGGCTGCTCCTTTTACAGTGTTTACTAAATTCCCAATAAGGTCATTTCTTCTTTGGTAGGCTGTTTGCACATTTCCCCATGACTCATTAATGTTTTGCTCATAAGTCACTGCTGTGTTGTTGATTCCTTTTACCCAGCTGAAAAGCCCAATTACTACTACTGCTACAATAATCCAAGGTAAGAATTTTTTAAAGTCCATTTTTAATTTAATTTAAGGTTAATTGTTTTATTTGTTGATTTTTTAAATGATTCTCTTTCTAGCTGACAAAAGGTATACCAAACATGCAATATTAGAAATAAAAATTAATCCAAATATCCACATGAATTTTTCTGAGCCATCAATTTTTTTTGAAGATTTGATTTCAGGGATAGCTACTAACCAAAAAACAAGCAGTGAAATAACTCCAAGAATCAAAAAGAACTGAGAGTACGGATAATGCATTATTTTTAGAAATGATCCAAGGATTACAGTTACTATTGAAAGTACTAGACTTATATTTAAAATCTGTTTTTTTTCCATATTTAAAGATTGTTTTTAATTGTAGTTAACTCTAATTTAATTCCTTTTAATTTGGTAATAATATCAAATTTATCTAAAGTTTTCTTTTGACCTTCTTTTAAATGGGTTTTAGCACCTTCCAGTGTAAATCCTCTTTCTTTAACTAAATGAAAAATTAATTGTAAATTCTTTACATCTTCGGGGGTGAACATGCGATTGCCTTTGCCATTTTTCTTGGGTTTTAAAATGTCAAACTCGCTATCCCAAAAGCGGATAAGTGATGCATTTACTCCAAAAGCTTTGGCTACTTCGCCAATACTAAAATACCTTTTGTCAGGTGATAATTCTATGTTCATTAGTCTAATGATTGATTTTCTTGATTGGCTAATTTTGATATGGCAACATATTCAACAGCTGAGATGTTTCCGTAATAAAAATTAAGCGGGTTTACAGCTCTATTATCTTTATGAACTTCATAATGTAAGTGAGGTGCTTCAGATCGTCCTGTGCTTCCCACATACCCTACAATATCTCCTCTTTTTACTCTTTGTCCTCTTCGTGCCTTATATTTACTTAAGTGAGCATATAACGTTTCGTATCCATAACCATGTTTAATTACAATATGATTCCCAAAACCCGATGCCTTATTGTCAGCTCTTGCTACAACTCCATCACCGGTTGCAAAAATGGGAGTGCCAGTTTTGGCAGTAAAATCCATTCCTTCATGCATTTTTCTTGCTTTTGTAAACGGATCAGAACGGTATCCAAAACCTGACGCCATTCTCCTTAAATTTTCATTTTTAACGGGTTGAATAGCAGGAATAGCACTCAGTAAGTTATTTTTTGCCTTAGCCAATTTCAAAACCACATCCAATGATTTTGATTGTATAGCCAATTCTTTACTTAAAATATCTACACGTTCTGTTGTATTTTTTACTAATTCTGAATTATCAAAACCTTCCAATTGGGCATATCTATTTTTTGTTTTAAAACCCGCCTTTCTTTCATCATTAGGAATAGGTGATGTGTTGAAATAGGTGCGATATAAATTATTATCGCGATCTTCAATAGCAGCTGTGACAGTACTTAATTCATCTATTTTTTTATTTAAAATGGCATATTGTAATTTCAAATTATCAATTTCACGGGCTTGTAAGCGGTCTTTTGGGGTTTCAAAATACGGGGTGTTCAATAAGATCACAAAACTTAAAAATCCGAATAGAGCTGAAGCCAACAAAAACAAAAAACCAACACCAAATTTGGCAGCTATTTTTGTTTTTATTTTTCGATACGCCAGATTTTCAGAATCGTAATAATATTTTACTTTCGACATATTTTAAAATACCCTATTTTTGCACTTTGTAAAAAAGTTAGACGAACAAATTTAATAAATGTTTCATTGGTTCGCTTCTTTTTTTTGGAATAAAAAATTAGTGAGCCTTTTCCAGCTATTCGTTGCAAGTTCTCGTTCATCAATCTTTTTTTCTACAAACTAGCAGGAGCTTCCGTTGGTCGCTCTGCTACTTCAAGAAAAAATAGATTTCTAAAACTCGAAGCTTTCCACTTCTATCTGGGGCAGAAAATAGAATAAATAAAAATCAAAAAAACTTTGTGCCTTAGCGCCTTAGTGGCTAAAATAAATAAAATGAAATCACAAGACGTACGTAAACAATTTTTGGATTTTTTTCAGAGCAAAGGGCACTTAATCGTTCCTTCTGCACCTATCGTTCTTAAAGACGATCCTACCCTGATGTTTAATAATTCAGGAATGGCGCAGTTTAAAGAATACTTTTTAGGCAATGCAATACCAAAAAGTCAACGTATAGCCGATACCCAAAAATGCCTTCGTGTTTCTGGAAAACATAACGATTTAGAAGATGTAGGTTTTGACACCTACCACCATACCATGTTTGAAATGCTGGGTAATTGGTCTTTTGGAGATTATTTCAAAAAAGATGCCATCAACTGGGCGTGGGAATTATTGACAGAAGTCTATAAAATTCCAAAAGAAAATTTATACGTTTCTGTTTTTGAAGGAAATCCAGACGAAAATGTCCCTTTTGATCAAGAAGCATGGGATTTATGGAAGGAATTGATTGATGAAGACCGCATTATTTTAGGAAATAAAAAAGATAATTTTTGGGAAATGGGTGACCAAGGACCTTGCGGACCTTGTTCTGAAATTCACGTTGATTTGCGTTCAGCAGAAGAAAAGGCCCTAGTTTCTGGCAAGAGCTTGGTCAATAACGATCATCCTCAAGTAGTCGAAATATGGAACAACGTATTTATGGAATTCAATCGTAAAGCGGATGGTTCTCTCGAAAAATTACCAGCACAGCACGTCGATACCGGAATGGGATTTGAACGTTTGTGTATGGCGTTACAAGGAAAAACTTCGAATTACGATACCGATGTTTTTACCCCACTAATTGAAAAAGTAGAACAAATTACAGGTTTGAAATACACTTCTAATGAAATTCAAACTATTTCAGAGGAACAAAACAAAACGAATATTGCAATTCGTGTCGTGGCTGATCACGTTCGTGCGGTAGCCTTTGCGATTGCAGATGGTCAATTACCATCGAATACTGGAGCAGGGTATGTAATTCGACGTATTTTGCGTCGTGCAATTCGTTACGGATTTACATTTTTGAATACAAAAGAACCTTTTATTTATGAGTTAGTTGCAGTTTTATCTAACCAAATGAGTGAATTTTTTCCTGAAATCAAATCACAACAAAACTTGGTTACAAATGTAATTCGTGAAGAGGAAGCCTCATTTTTAAGAACCTTGGATCAAGGATTGCAATTACTTGAAAACGTTATGAATCAGGCTACAGGGAAAGAAATTTCAGGAGAAAAAGCATTTGAATTGTACGATACTTTTGGATTTCCAATTGACTTAACGGCTTTAATTTTAAGAGAAAGAGGCTACCAATTAGACGAGGCTGGTTTTGAAAAAGCAATGCTCGAACAAAAATCACGTTCGCGCGCCGCTTCGGAAGTTTCAACTGAAGATTGGTCAGTTTTGATTCCTGGAAATATAGAAACTTTTGTTGGCTACGACCAAACAGAAAATGAAGTTAAAATTTCGAGAATCAGAAAAATTGATAGTAAAAAAGAGGGAGTTTTATACCAAATTGTTTTAGACAATACCCCTTTTTATCCAGAAGGTGGAGGACAAGTGGGCGACAAAGGAACTCTAGTTTCGGCTAATGAGTCTATTGAAATTATCGATACTAAAAAAGAAAACAATTTAATTTTGCATTTAGCTAAAAAGTTACCTGAGAATGTAACCGCTAGTTTTGTGGCAAAAGTAAACACGGATTTTAGAGTCTTGTCTTCTCGTAATCATTCGGCGACACATTTAATGCATCAAGCCTTGAGAAGCATTTTAGGAACACATGTGGAACAAAAAGGATCTCTGGTTAATCCTACTTATTTGCGATTTGACTTTTCTCATTTTGCTAAAATGACTGAAGAAGAATTACAAGCGGTGGAAGATTTTGTGAATGCTCGTATCCAAGAGCAATTGCCTTTGATCGAAAGAAGAAGTATCCCAATTCAACAAGCCTTAGACGAAGGTGCTATGGCATTGTTTGGTGAAAAATATGGGGAGAATGTGCGCGCGATTAAATTTGGCGAAAGCATGGAATTATGCGGTGGAATTCACGTGAACAACACAGCTGAAATCTGGCATTTTAAAATTGTATCTGAAGGAGCTGTTGCTGCGGGTATTCGTCGTATTGAAGCGATTACAAGTGATGCTGTGAAAGCGCATTTTGCATCGTATGAAAACACTTTAAATGAGATTAAAGTAACTTTGAAAAATCCACAAGACATTTTGAAAGCCGTTCATAATTTACAAGAGGATAACGCGAAGTTGCTAAAACAAATTGAAGCGTTGATGAAAGACAAGGTAAAACATTTAAAAGCGAGTTTAGCTCCACAAATACAAGTGGTCAATGGCGTTCAATTCTTGGCCACTCAAGTCGAATTAAATCCAGAAGGCGCTAAAGATTTAGCATATGATTTAGGCAATTTAGGAACTAATTTGTTCTTAGTTTTGGCTACAGCCGACGAAGACAAGCCGATGTTAACCTGCTACATTTCGAAAGAATTAGTGGCTGATAAAAACCTAAATGCCGGACTGGTAGTTCGCGAATTAGGTAAATTTATTCAAGGTGGAGGTGGAGGACAACCTTTCTTTGCTACCGCTGGTGGAAAGCATCTAGGTGGAATTAGCGAAGCCTTGACAAAAGCAATAGATTTTATAAAATAAAACAACTAACAATTTATGTAAAGCCCTTTTGAAGTAGTTCAATTTTTAAGGGCTTTCTTGTGATGTAGAAAATTTAATCATTTAAACAACTATTTTTTTAAAAAATAAGTTTACATTTAATTAGCAATAAACAAAAAATGAAATTTTCAACACCCGTATCCATTTCAAATTCGATACACCCTATAGATTACAACTCTAAAATGGTTTCTTTAGGGTCTTGTTTTGCCGATAATATGGGAGAAAAGTTGGATTATTTTAAATTTCAAAATACCACCAATCCGTTTGGAATTATTTTTAATCCAGCCTCTATCGAGAAATTAGTTTATAGAGCAGTTAACCAAAAGAAGTTTACCGAAGAAGACATCTTTTTTCATAATGAACGGTTTCAGTGTTTTGAGGTGCATTCCGATTTGAGTTCCGAGAATAAAGAAGAATTTCTAGACAATCTCAATACAAAACTGGAATTGATGCATCTAAAAATTAAAGAAGCCACTCATGTATTGATAACTTACGGTACGTCATGGGTGTATCAAGAGAAAGTATCCGGTACTGTGGTGGCGAATTGCCATAAAATGCCTCAATCTCATTTTGATAAGCATATTATATCTGTAGCAACAATAGAAGCCGCAATTCAAAATACGGTAGATGATGTTCGGAAATTGAATCCTAATTGTGCTTTTATATTTACAATTTCGCCTGTAAGACACATTAAAGACGGTTTTGTAGAAAACCAACGAAGTAAAGCGCATTTGATTACTGCTTTGCAAAATTTACTCTCTGATCATTTATTGGATTATGCTAGTTACTTTCCAGCCTATGAAATTGTAATGGATGAATTGCGAGATTATCGTTTTTATGGGGATGACTTATTGCATCCAAGCACTATGGCGATTGATTATATTTGGCACCGTTTTAGAGTTTCGTCTATTTCAGAGGCAGTAGCTTCAGTTCTAGATGAGGTTGATGTTATCCAAAAAAGTTTGATGCACAAACCGTTTAATCCAACTTCTCAAGGACATCAAAAATTCCAATCCCAACTGCAAGAAAAAATAGCATCACTACTAGAAAACTATCCTGTTATTCAATTTTAGTTAGCCTATTAATTGATTGAATAAATCTTGTTTTTCGTTGATATAATTGTATTGAAAACCTCTTTCAGTCATTTTTGATTTAATGGCATGAATATCATTTTTGTTTTTCAATTCTAATCCCACAACAACGGGAGCCGATTCACGATTGTTCTTTTTGGTAAATTGGAAATAAGTAACATCGTCTTCAGGTCCTAATATCTCACTAACAAATTCTTTGAGTGAACCAGGTCTTTGTGGAAATTGAATAATAAAATAATGCATTAAGCCTTCATACAACAAAGATCGTTCTTTAATTTCGGCTGTTCGTTCTATATCGTTGTTACTACCACTCACGATACAAACAACGGTTTTTCCTTTAATTTTATCTTTGTAAAAATCCAAAGCAGCTATGGCCAAAGCTCCTGCAGGTTCTACTACCATGGCCTCTTCATTGTACAAACGCAAAATGGTTGTACAGACTTTGCCTTCGGGAACTAAAATAATATCATCAAGATAATTTTTACATATTTCGAAAGTCAAATCTCCCACTTGCTTTACTGCAGCACCATCCACAAACTTATCAATCGAGGCTAGAGGGGCATTATTTCCAGCTGCTATAGCAGTTTTCATGGTAGGTGCTCCTTCAGGTTCAACTCCGATGATTTTAGTATTTGGACTTAATTTTTCAAAAACAGTGGATAATCCAGCCGATAATCCGCCACCTCCGATAGGAACAAAAATATAATCTATAGGTTCTTTAAATGATTCTAAAATTTCCAAACCTACTGTAGCTTGACCTGCAATGACTTTATTGTCGTTAAATGGATGCACAAATATTTTATTGTCTTTATTAGCATCGGTAACAGCTTTAGCATAGGCATCATCAAATGTATCTCCAATAAGTTCAATTTCTACATATGACTTTCCAAACAGTTGAACTTGTTTGATTTTTTGTTTTGGAGTGGTTTTGGGCATGTAAATTTTGCCTTTAATTTTCAGCATATTACAAGAATATGCAACCCCCTGAGCATGGTTTCCTGCACTTGCACAAACAATGCCTTGTTTTTTTTCGGAAGGAGTTAATGAATTAATTTTGTTGAAAGCACCTCTAATTTTATAAGATCTCACTACGTGAAGGTCTTCTCTTTTTAATAAAATTTTTGCATCAAATTCTTCAGAAAGTATACTATTTTCTAGTAATGGTGTAGGAGAAATTACACTTTGAAGTTGTTGTTGCGCAATTATGGCTTCGTCAAAAAGATTCATTGTTTATTAATTTTAATTCAAAAATACAATTTGTTTCTTTCTTTTGATTGTATTTTTAATAAAAAACCTCCAATAAAGGAGGTTGGTATTTATTTGTTGATTGTTGGCGGGTATTGTGATAGAATAGTAGTTACAAATTCTTTAATTCGTTGTTCTTTTTTCGGGCTATTCTTTGTTAATACTCCAGAACCCTCACCTTGCCATATCAATTCTTTTTTTGATGCATCAATAAAGTCAATATACAAAGTTCCTTCAGTAGAAGTTGATACTGCAGTTTGTTGACCACCCATCATGAATGGATTCCATCCCCAACCCCAGCCAAGACCCCATCCCCAACCAGTATTGAACTGATTTACATTAACCTGTTCACGAGACTTTGTAAATATAGAAATCAACAGATCAGGCGTTTCGCTTTTTATGAATCCTTTCTCGAGCATTTTTTCGTCTACTGCTCTTAATATTCTGCGTTTGTCTAAATCAGATATTTCCACTTTGTCGATACCTGGTTTATAAAAAGCAAAGGTTTTGTATTTAGAAAAGTCAACATTTGTATCATAATCAGCATTAATACTAACCATAGATCCACAGGAAGCTAGGCTTAAAAGTAGAATTCCAAATAAGAATTGAATTGTTTTCATTTTTTCATTTTTAAAAGTTAGATACTGAGTTCTTTTTAATTAATCAATTAGTATGCCTAAATTTATTTTTTTCTTATTGTGTTTGTTTTTTTATCAAATCCATAAGGACAATGACGGCAACCACTTTTGCAACAATAACCTCGTTTGAGATGAAATTTTTCAGTAAAACATTTGTATCCTTCAGGAGTATAGTAAAAATCTTCTTCGGCTACCGATTTATTTTCATTACTTTGCCTGTTCATACATTAGTTTTAGATGGTAATTAATTTACAAAACAAATTTATAAATTTAAAGAAGGTCTTTTAATTACTTACTAAATATTTAACATTTTATCTTCTATTTCATTGAATCAACCTATTGCCATCGATTTGCCAAATGGAATTTCTCTTGTATTTAAACGAGAAGATTTGATTCATCCTTTCATTTCTGGCAATAAGTTCAGAAAATTGAAGTATAATCTGCTTCAAGCAAAAGCCGAAAATCAAGCTACACTTTTAACTTTTGGAGGGGCGTATTCAAATCATATTGCGGCCGTGGCTTATGCAGGAAAAGAAAATGGTTTTCAAACGATTGGAATTATTCGTGGTGATGAATTAACGGATAAAATAGAATCAAACCCTACATTGAAATTTGCTCAAGAATGTGGCATGCAATTGGAATTTGTTTCAAGAGAAGCGTATGGTTTAAAAACAGATGGCGCTTTTTTAAAACTTTTGAAACAAAAACACGGTTCTTTTTATTTAATTCCCGAGGGTGGAACCAATGCGCTTGCTATTACCGGTTGTGAAGAAATTTTGATTAAGGAGGATGCGGTCTTTGATTATATTATTTGTGCTGTAGGAACGGGCGGAACAATATCAGGAATAATAAATAGTGCATTACCATATCAAAAAGTTTTAGGATTTCCTGCACTAAAAGGTGACTTTTTACAAGATGAAATTCGTAATTTTGTACGCAATGATAATTGGGAGTTAATTATCGATTATCATTTTGGAGGCTATGGGAAACTAAATACAGAGTTGATTACTTTTATTAATTGGTTTTTCGAAAAGACTTCCATTCCGTTAGATCCTGTTTACACCGGTAAAATGGTTTTTGGGCTAGTCGACTTAATTGAGAAAAATTATTTTCCAGAAAATTCTAAGATTCTATTAATTCATACCGGTGGCTTACAAGGGATACAAGGAATGAATTTGAAATTAAAAAAGAAAGGTTTGTTAACAATAAATACGCTATGATTAAAAAAATTGCACTTGTTTTTTTAGTACTTCTGCTTGTTGGTTGTCATACCAAGAAATCGGTCATTGTGACTCAAAAAGACGACCGATACAGTGCTACTAGATACAAAAAAAATACGAACCCAATCGCAACAAAATTACCTTCTATTAACGGAACTGTGCTCGATTATATTGCCAATTATAAGGACGTTGCAATTAGCAATATGAAAAATTATGGTATCCCTGCAAGTATAATTTTAGCACAGGGTATATTGGAATCGGGAGCTGGAAAAGGTTCTCTAGCGGCTACTGCTAATAATCATTTTGGAATCAAATGTCATAACGATTGGTCAGGTGAAACAGTGCTTAAAGATGACGATTCGGCTCAAGAATGTTTTAGAAAATACAATGATCCTGCAGAATCGTTTAAAGATCATGCTATTTTTTTGACAACTAGAAACCGTTATGCGAATTTATTTGAATTACCAAAAGACGATTATGAAGCTTGGGCAAAAGGATTGCGTTTAGCAGGGTATGCTACTGACCCAAATTATCCGGAAAAGTTGATTGCTAACATCGAACGCTATGAATTGTACCAATACGATAGTCAGGTTTTGGGCAAAAAATTTACTTTGAATAAAAAGAAAATGGAGTCGGCACCCGTCGCTGAAAATCAATCTCAAGGCGAATACGAAGTGCAAAAAGGAGATACTTTATTTTCTATTGCCAAGAAGTTTAATTTGGATATAGAAACCCTAAAACAAAAAAATAATATAATCGATAACTCACTTTATGTGGGACAAAAACTTCGATTAAAATAAATACAAAATACAACAACAATGATATACCAAAGAAGCAGTCAGCTGTTTGCTGAAGCCGAAAAAGTTATTCCAGGCGGTGTAAATTCTCCCGTTAGAGCATTCAAAGCGGTGGGAGGGACTCCAATATTTGTTAAAAGTGCGAAAGGTGCGTATTTGTATGACGAAGATGGAAATCGATTTATTGATTACATTAACTCTTGGGGACCTATGATCTTAGGGCATGCTTTTGCCCCCGTTGTAGACGCGGTGGTGGCTAAGGCCAAATTGGGAACTTCTTTTGGAATGCCAACTGAATTAGAAACACAAATTGCTGCTTTAGCCGTTTCTATGGTGCCCAATATTGATAAAATCCGTTTTGTGAATTCGGGAACTGAGGCCTGTATGAGCGCCATTCGATTAGCGCGCGGTTATACTAAAAGAGATAAAATCATCAAATTTGCAGGTTGTTACCACGGTCATTCGGATTCCTTTTTGATTCAAGCAGGGAGTGGAGCCATTACATTTGGTTCGCCAAATAGTCCCGGTGTTACCGAAGGTACAGCCAAAGATACTTTGTTAGCCCGTTACAATGATTTAGAGAATGTAGCGACTTTAATTGAAGCCAACAAAAATCAAATTGCCGCTATCATTGTAGAACCTGTTGCAGGAAATATGGGTTGTATTCCGCCAAAAAAAGGATTTTTAGAAGGCTTACGCCAATTGTGTACGGATAATGGCATCCTGTTAATTTTTGATGAAGTGATGACGGGTTTCCGTTTAGCCAAAGGTGGCGTGCAAGAATTATATAACATTCAAGCGGATATTGTGTGTTTCGGAAAAGTAATTGGAGGCGGATTGCCAGTGGGTGCGTTTGCAGCTCGATCAGCCATTATGAATCATTTGGCTCCTCTTGGGCCAGTGTATCAAGCAGGAACTTTGTCTGGAAATCCATTGGCTATGGCCGCTGGATTAGCGATGTTACAAGAGTTGAATAATGATCCCGCTATTTTTCAACGATTGGAAGAAAAAACAGCCTATTTAGCAGCGGGAATCGAACGCGTTTTAACTGCAAATAAAGTAGTTTTTACAATTAACCTTGTGGGGTCTATGATTTCAGTTCATTTTGATGCTGATCCTGTGGTTGATTTTCAATCGGCTGCCAAAGGAGATAATGACACCTTCAAGAAATTCTTCCATGGTTTGCTGCAAGAAGGAATTTATATTGCACCATCGGCATACGAAACCTGGTTTATTACCGATGCTTTGACTTATGAAGATTTAGATGTTACCATTCAAGCAATTGATAAAGTATCTAAAACTTTTTAATATTTAAAAATGAACCGCAGATTCACAGATTTTTTAATCTCTAAATCTGCGGTTTTTTATTTACAAAATTAATTTACCCAATCAATTCCATTACTTTACTTTCGCCAGCGACACTCACTTTGATCAGTTTGTGTTGGGATAAACCTTTGGTAGCAGCATCCCATTTTTTACCGCTCAATTCTGATTTGGCTTTCAATGCACCCAAATCCATTTGGTTGTTATTCGCTTTCAATAAATCAACGATTAACTTTTCTTCATCAGTCAATTCGATTTGAACTTGTTTTTTTTCAGGTCGCATTTGCGGGAAGAACAACACTTCTTGAATAGACGCATTGTTCGTCAAAAACATCATCAATCGGTCCATTCCAATTCCTAATCCAGAAGTGGGTGGCATTCCGTATTCCAACGCTCGTAAGAAATCCTCATCGATCACGCCATTCGCTTCATCGTCACCTTTCTCAGCCAAACGCATTTGGTCTTCAAAACGTTCTCTTTGGTCAATTGGGTCATTCAATTCCGAGTAGGCATTGGCTACTTCTTTTCCACACACCATTAATTCAAAACGTTCAGTCAGTTCTGGATTGTCACGGTGTTGTTTACAAAGCGGACTCATTTCTTTTGGATAATCCGTGATGAAAGTCGGTTGGATGTAATTTCCTTCGCATTTAGCGCCAAAAATTTCGTCAATCAATTTCCCTTTCCCCATGGTTTCGTTCACGTCAATTCCCATGCCTTTGGCAGCAGCAAACAATTCCGCTTCTGATTTGCCCGAAATATCAAAACCTGTAAAGTGTTTGATAGAATCGGTCATGGTTACTCTGGCATAGGGCGCTTTAAAATTGATTTTGTGTTCGCCAAAAGTCACCTCACTTGTTCCGTTCACTCCAATAGCACAATGCTCTAGTAAGTTTTCGGTAAAGTGCATCATCCAGTTGTAGTCTTTGTAGGCTACATATATTTCCATTGCAGTAAATTCTGGGTTGTGTGTTCTGTCCATTCCTTCGTTACGGAAGTTTTTAGAGAACTCATACACGCCTTCAAATCCACCAACAATCAATCTTTTTAAATACAATTCATTCGCAATACGCATGTATAGCGGAATGTCAAGCGAGTTGTGGTGCGTGATAAATGGTCGTGCCGCAGCTCCACCTGGAATCGGTTGCAAAACCGGCGTTTCCACTTCTAAATATCCTTTGTCGTTAAAAAA
>CANHKZ010000021.1 GCA_947461425.1 Flavobacteriaceae bacterium
ACAGATTGAACTTTGTGAGAGGTATAAAATTTCATGCCTTGTTTTTTCAACACTTTAGTCAATTCCTTAGACAATGAACTGTCCATTCCTGGAATAATTCGGTCCATGAATTCCACAACAGAAACTTGTGCTCCTAAACGAAGATACACCTGTCCTAATTCAATCCCGATAACTCCACCACCAATAATAACTAAGTGTTTTGGAACTTCTTTCAAAGCCAAAGCTTCTGTAGATGTTATGATTCTTTCTTTGTCGATTTTGACAAAAGGCAAGGAAGATGGTTTTGAACCTGTTGCAATAATGATATTTTTTCCTTCAATAGTTTCAGAAGTTCCATCTGCTTTGGCAATAGCTACGTGTGTAGCATCTATAAACGAACCCAATCCATTAAAAACAGTTATTTTGTTTTTATCCATTAAGTAGTTAATCCCACCTGAAGTTTGATCAACAATGGCTTGCTTACGAGCGACCATCTTTTCTAAATTTACTTTTACTTCTCCAGAAAGTTCTATTCCATGTTCAGCAAAATGGGCAACTTCGGAAAAATGATGCGATGAAGACAACATGGCTTTTGAAGCAATACAACCCACATTCAAGCAAGTACCTCCCAAAGTGGAATACTTTTCGATAATGGCTGTATTAAAACCCAATTGTGCACAACGAATAGCAGATACATATCCGCCGGGACCAGAACCTATAACAATTACATCAAATTGACTCATGTTTCTATAAAATAATTAGTAGTTTAATTTTAATGAGATACAAAAGTAAGGCTTTTTGAATTAATTTTTTGTAGATAAATTGGTAATTTACTATTGCAAATTTACAAACTAAAAGCGGTGGTGTTTTTTACCTCTCCAATCATAAATGAGCTATGTGTACTTCCTATATGTTGAAGACTAGTTAACTTGGTTACCATAAATGCCCTATACTCATCCATATCCTTAACATTCACTTTTAAAATATAGTCATAATCGCCACTGACATGAAAACATTCAGAAACTTCAGAAAGTTGAATTACTTCATTTTCAAAAGTTTGAATCACATCTTTAATATGTTGAATTAATTTAATATGGCAAAAAACTACGAATGCTTTCTCGATTTTATTTCGATCTAAAAGAGCAACATATTTACTAATAACCTTTTCTCGCTCGAGTTTTTTTATTCGCTCGTATACTGCAGTAACAGAAAGATTCAAAACCAGCGATAGTTCTTTAGTGGTTTTCTTAGTATCTTTTTGCAGTAACATTAATAACTTTTTATCAATTGCATCCATGACGCTATAATTTAATTAAAATACCTATTGATTAGTGAACTATAAATTGCTGTTATTTTAAACAAAATTAGAATAATAATCTATAAAATTATCAAATAATAATTTTAAAATCTATATTTTAATTAATGTATTGAAAAATAAATTAATTATTTTGAATTTTGATGGTATAACTAACTTAAAATTAATTTATATGGAATCTTTTAATCCTGCAGATTGCATTCAAGACTTACAATTTTTTGGCGAATATGGAGATGTAAATCCATCTATATCAGACAGTTCAACCTATACTTTTCTTTCAGCAAAAAAAATGTTTGACACATTTGAGGGCAACATAGAAGGATGCTATTTGTATTCTAGACATACCTCTCCAAGTAATTTATATTTAGATAGTGCACTAGCCGCTATGGAAGGTACCGCAACCGCAAGCGTAACAGCTTCAGGAATGGGAGCCATTACCTCTACTTTATTGCAATTATGTGGGAATGGCGATCATATTGTTTCGAGCAGAACTGTGTATGGTGGAACCTATGCCTTTTTGAAAAATTTTGCCCCAAGAATGGGGATTACAACTAGTTTTGTTGATATAACAAAATTAGATTTAGTTGAGGCGGCGATTCATTCAAATACAAAAATTTTATACTGTGAGACCGTTAGTAATCCGCTTTTAGAAGTAGCAGATATCGCTTCTTTATCAAAAATTGCTAAAAAATACAATCTTAAATTAGTCGTAGATAATACCTTCTCTCCTTTATCGGTTGCGCCAGCACAGTTAGGAGCCGATATTGTGTTACATTCATTGACAAAATACATCAATGGAACTAGTGATACTATTGGAGGTGTTGTTTGTTCCTCAGTTGAATTCATTAATAGTTTAAAAAATGTAAATGATGGAGCCACCATGCTATTAGGTCCTACCATGGATAGTTTGCGTTCTGCAAGCATCCTAAAAAACTTAAGAACATTACACATCCGAATGAAACAACACAGTCACAATGCGATGTACTTGTCGACTAAACTAGAAGTTGACGGAATTAAAGTCGTATATCCCGGACTAGTGAGCCATCCTAGTCATGATTTATACAAAACAATGATTCATCCAGATTATGGATTTGGCGGAATGATGACGATCGATGTGGGCAGTTTTGATAAAGCCAATGCACTAATGGAATTGATGCAAGAACGAAATGTTGGATACTTAGCCGTTAGTTTGGGTTTTTACAAAACTTTATTTACCGCCCCTGGAAATTCAACCTCATCTGAAATACCATTAGACGAGCAAGAAGCTATGGGATTAACGAACAGCTTGGTTCGCTTTTCAATAGGTCTTGATAATAATATAGAAAGAACCTATCAAATGATTAAAAAGTGCATGCAAGAATTAAACATTCTTTAAATTCACTAGACCATAAAAAAACACCCTCAAAAAAATTGAGGGTGTTAAATTATAATTGTGAAGTATAGGTACTGTAAAATTAGACTTGCTTTAGATTCATTTTGCTGTTTTTTTGACTAAAACCAAAATAAATTACTAAGCCAATTAAAAGCCAAATTCCAAAATAAATCCAATTCCATACACTCAACTCCGCCATCATATACAAACAACAGATTAAGCCTAATAAAGGAATTAATGATAAATTTTCTTTGTAGGCCCAAATTGTTAATCCAATTAATGAAATTAAAAATATCCACATTGGAATCTTATGTTTGAACAAATCAAAACCGCTTTCATATTTTAATGAATCATCAATTGGCAAACTTGCTACAATCTGAGTATATTTTGCTTCATCGTCAAAATAATTTCTTAAGAGTTTTTCTACATCTTGTGTAGAAGATTTATTTTCTATGGCGGATAAATAAGTATACACTTTTTGAGTATCATCTTTATCCAAAGAAGTAATAATGGTTTCAGGAGTATTCACCTGAGATGAATTGGTTATAAAGTCAATAGCTCCTTTTTTGTTATAACTAAATGTTAAAGCTACCCCAACTATTAATAAAAAAGGTAAAATAAATTTTGAATTTATATAAGGTGTTTTAAATTTTCCTCTGGGAATGTCTTTTTTATTTTGCATTACCAGTACACCTGCGCAAACCAAAACAAAGGCAAACAAAGTTCCAATACTACACAAGTCAGTTACCATAGTTAAATTCATAAATAAAGCTGGGATCCCTACCACAAAACCAGTAACAACTGTAGCATAGGATGGTGTCTTAAATTTCGGGTGTACTCTTGAAAATTTTTTGGGTAACAAACCGTCTCTACTCATACTCATCCAAATTCGGGGTTGCCCCATTTGAAAAACTAATAAAACACTAGCCATAGCTACAACTGCACTAATAGCAATTATACCTGACATCCATTTCAAGTCTAATCTTTCAAAAACAAAAGCCATTGGGTCACCCACATTCAATTCTGAATAACTCACCATTCCTGTCAGTACAAGAGCAATAATTATATATAGTATGGTACATATAATTATAGCCCACATCATTCCCCTTGGTAAATCCCGTTGCGGATCTTTACATTCCTCTGCAGTGGTAGAAATAGCATCAAAACCAATATACGCAAAAAAAACTGCCGAAACTCCCTTAAGAACCCCGCCAACTCCATTAGGAGCAAATGGACTCCAATTAGAAGTATCTATATGAAATGCCCCTACAGCGATTACCAATAAAATTATAGATAGCTTTACTATTACCATAAAATTACTAGCGTTTCGGGACTCTTTCATTCCCCTGTAAACTAATGCAGTAATAATGATTATAATAAGTAGGGCAGGTAAATCAGCAATAAAATGAAAATTTCCGATAACTGGTGATGATGTCCAAGCCAAATAGGCCGTTTGTAGCGCGCTACTTAAATCTTCAAAAGATTTACCTCCAGCCATTAATGCATTGGCATCATTAAAACCGTTGTAAGCAGATAAGTAATCCATTTGGACCCATAATGGTAAATCAATACCCATCGAACGCAATAAACCAGTAAAATAATCACTCCATGAAATGGCGATTGTTATATTTCCCACTGCATATTCCATTATTAAGGCCCAACCAATGATCCATGCTATAACTTCTCCAAAAGCAACATAGGAATAAGTGTATGCTGAACCAGAAACGGGTACCATTGAGGCAAATTCAGCATAAGCAAACGCAGCAAAACTACATGCCAAAGCAGTAAATAGAAAGAGAAAAATTACAGCCGGACCTCCATCAGAGCTAGCTTTGCCAATAGTGCTAAAAATGCCCGCACCAACAATAGCGGCTATCCCAAAAGCAGCTAAATCTCTAGCCGTTAAATATTTACCTAGGGCATTATTACCATTCGATTCGTTTTCCTCAACTTGTTTTAAAATATCTTGAACCGTTTTCTTTCTAAATAACCTATTTAATGCCATACTTTTATTGATTACAAGTAATTATGAGAAATTAAATTTATGAGTTACAAACTTAAAACATCATTTTTATCTTTTTTAGATAAAATCCATTTATTTTAAACAAGATTTTAAAATTGTTACTGGATGCTGCGCTGTTTTTTTCGTTCCGTCAAATATTTGGTGACGACAACTTGTTCCTGCAGCTGCAATAGAAACAGAATCATCTGTTGCCCTAATTTTTGGGAACAAAGTATCCTCTCCCATTTGCATACTAATTTCGTAATGTTCTTTTTCATATCCAAAAGAGCCCGCCATTCCACAACAACCCGAGTTGTATATAGTAACTGTATTATTTTTTGGAATATTCAGCATGGCAAAAGTAGCCTGAACTGAACTCAATGATTTTTGATGACAATGTCCGTGGATTTTAATTTCTCTAAGATCGTCGATGAATTGATCCGAATGGATGGCTCCTTTTTCAATTTCATTTTTAAAAAATTCCTCAATTGTAAAAACATTTTTTGCTAACTGCTCTGCTCCTGATTTATCATCAGCTAGACGAATATATTCATCTCTAAATGTCAAAATTGCTGAAGGTTCAATTCCAACTAAAGGAATTTCATTGGTGACCAATTCTTTAAATATATCGACATTAATAGTTGCAATTGCTTTGGCTTGTTCCAAAAATCCTTTGGAAATAAAAGCACGCCCACTTTCCTGATGATCAACAATTACAACTTGATACCCTAGCTTGGTAAGTAATTCATAGGTATCAATCCCTATTGAAACATCATAAAAATTAGTAAACTCATCGCAGAACAAAATTACCTTTCCTTTAGAGAAAGAAGTTACTGTTTGTTCATTGTGATTTTTATCCAACCATTTACGAAAAGTCTTTGGAGCCAAATGCGGTACTACGCGTTGTGGAGCAATTCCCATTTTCTTTTTTACAAAAGACAAATTGGCAATCCAATTGGTCAATTTAGGAGTCAAACTTCCCAAATTATTCAATTTGGCGTTGTACGCAAATGTTTTATTTCTATTTGAAAAACCGTTTGCTTTTTGATATTGGTACAAAAACTCCGATTTCAATGCGGCAACATCAACATTGCTGGGACACTCACTAGCACATGCTTTACAACTAATACATAAATCGAAAACTTGGTATAACTCCTCTTGATCAAACTTGTTTGCCTTGTCTGAATTGGTTAAATACTGTCTCAATGCATTGGCTCTTGCTCTAGTTGTATCTTTTTCATTGCGAGTAGCACGATAACTTGGACATAATGTTCCCCCAGCTGAAGGTAATTTTCTACAGTCGCCTGATCCATTGCATTTTTCCGCCAAACGCAAAATCCCCATACTATCTGAAAAATCTTGAATAGTTTGAATATTTGGTTCTAAACGTCCTGCCTCCATTCGTAGGTTTTCATCCATTTTTGGAGTATCTGTTATACGTCCTTTATTGAAAATAGCATTAGGATCAAACGCTTTTTTGATTCGCTTTAGTAATTCATAATTTGATTCGCCAATCATAAAAGGTAAAAATTCGCCGCGAACGATTCCGTCACCATGTTCTCCACTTAGGGAACCCCTATATTTTTTTACCAAAACAGCAACTTCTGTAGCGATAGTTCTGAATAATTGTAAATCTTCTTTTTTCTTTAAATTTAATATAGGACGAAGATGCAATTCACCTGCACCCGCATGAGCATAATAAATAGCGTCTTGTCCGTATTTTTTCATCATTGCTGCAAATTCAGCAATGTAATTGGGCAAATCACTCAACTCAACCGCAGTATCTTCAATAGAATCAGCGGCTTTATCATCACCAACAATACTGCCCAAAAGCCCTAAACCTGCTTTTCGAAGTTCATTAATCTTATCGATATCAGAACCATACAATTTGGGCAGGGCATAGCCAAAATTATTTTTTTCCAAATCAGCAATCAAGGCATTGGCTTGTTCTTCGGCTGTTTCCAAACTAGCTGCAGCTACTTCTAACATAATTACTGCTTTTGGATCTCCCTGAATAAAAAAACGGTTTTTAGCTTGTTCTCTATTGGTTTTGGTACAATTCAAAATCGTATCATCCATCATTTCGCAGGTATACAAATGATGTTTCATGGCAATCATTACGGCTTCCAAACTTTCTTGAATCGTATGAAAATGAGCCGCCACCATGATATTGTGCGTTGGAGGTAAATCGTCTACTTTTAGTGTAACTTCAGTCGTAAAAGCTAAAGTGCCTTCGCTTCCGCAAAGTAAAGTTCCTAAATTAATTGTTGGTTCAGTTCCTGAAAATAAATCTGATTTTAGTAATAAATCCACTGCGTATCCAGTATTCCTTCTGTGTATATTAGGTTTTGGAAACTCTTTGATGATTTCTTTTTGTGTGGTTGGATTAGAAAGTTCCTCATAAAGGGTTTTGTAAATCTGACTTTCGAGAGAATCACCCTTGGTTTTTTCTAAAAACTCTGAAGTAGTTAAGGATTTAAAAACTGAAGCCGAACCATCACTTAGAATTGTTTTTATTTCAATTATTTTGTCTCGTGTCACTCCGTAGCGAATAGAAGTTGTTCCGGAGGAATTGTTGCCAACCATGCCGCCAATCATACATCGATTGGATGTTGACGTATTGGGACCAAAAAACAAACCGTGAGGTTTTAAAAATAAATTCAGTTCATCTCGAATGACACCCGGCTGAACTGTAACTGTTTTATTCTCTTTATCAAAAGAAACAATTTGAGTAAAATATTTTGATACATCAACAATAATTCCGCTTCCCACTGTTTGTCCTGCCAAAGAAGTTCCAGCTGTTCTTGGCGTTAATGGAATTTGATGCTCATTTGCAAAGCGAACCAAAGTTTGAATATCCGCAACAGATTTTGGTCTGGCAATAGCTATGGGTTTTATTTGATAAACAGAAGCGTCCGTAGCATAAATTACTTTATGTAATTCATCAAAAAATAAATCACCTTCTAATGATGCAGCTAGTTGTTGTAAAAGTAAAATTTGTGACATGGAATTACTGTATGATTACTGTAAAATTTAGTAGTAAATGACAAATATAAAAATTCTAGCGCTTTAAATTGAATAAAATTCAATTTAGAAAGCGCTAGAGGGTGGTAAACAAACCTTTACCAAAAATCTCCTAATTAGGTTTTTTATAACTAAAAGTGATAGCGTTTAAAAGCTTCCATAGCAGCATAACTAGCTAAACCAAGCTTTTTAAATGTCTCTGCTGTGTCTTTATTGCGTTCTTCCACACGAACCCAAAATTCTCTAGAATCATCTCCTTGAAACATGACACCATCTTTTTGGGATTGATGGTAAAATATAGCGGTGCGTTTTCTCAATACTTGATTAGGACTCATTGGAACAGCCATTTCTATTTCATGAATATCCCATTCATGCCAAGCACCCCTATATAACCATACCCAACAATCACTCATAAAAGGCTTATGTTTGATTTCTTCTAGTGCCATGAATAATGAATCGAGACAGACTTTATGCGTTCCATGCGGATCAGCCAAATCTCCCGCAGCATAAATTTGATGGGGTTGAATCGATTCTATTATAGCAATCATAAAATCAATATCTCGCTTGGATAGCGGACTTTTTTTGATACTACCCGTTTCATAAAAAGGTAGATTTAGAAAATGTACTTGGTTATCAGGCAAACCTAAAAAACGAGTGGCGCCTAACGATTCTTTTTGACGAATTTGAGATTTTAAATTACGTAATGGTAGGCTATCTGAAATAGAACTATTTTTTTGATTGATAAATTCTACGATATCAGAATAGGTTTTATTTTTTGAGTCAAATACCAATCCGATTTCAGCAAATTTCAAAGCTTCTTCATTAGATACGGCAATATTTCCGGAGGTTTGATACACCACATGAACTTCGTGACCTTGAGTAATCAATCGGTCGAATGTACCGCCCATTGATATTACATCGTCATCAGGATGCGGACTGAAAATGATCACCCTCTTCTTTTCGGGATTAGAACGTTCAGGACGTTTTTGATGATCGGAATTAGGCTTTCCTCCTGGCCAACCAGTAATAGCATGTTGCAACTGATTGAACATCTTGATGTTTAGATCATAAGCGGTTCCCTCAATAGCCAATAAACTTTCCATGCCGTGTTCAAAATAATCTTTATCTGTAAGATGTAATATTGACTTATTTGTTTTTTCACAAAGCCATACTATAGCTTTACGAATTAAATCGGAGTTCCATTCACAACCATCAACAACCCAAGGAGTATTAATTCGAGTTAGTAATGACGCTGCTTCAACATCTAAAACAAAAGTAACATTAGGATGATTTTGCAAATAAGTTGCTGGTTTTTTTGAAGTTACCTTCCCTTCTATCGTTTCATAGATGACCTCTGCTTTATTTTGTCCCCAAGCTAATAATACAATTCTTCGTGCCTCTAAGACAGTAGCAACTCCCATAGTAATTGCTTTTTTAGGGACATTGTCCATTCCTAAGAAAGAAGATGCTGCATCTGAACGCGTAAGATGATCAAGCGTAACCATTCGAGTAGTTGAATTATGATGAGAACCTGGTTCATTAAAACCAATATGTGCAGTTCTACCAATACCCAGTAATTGAAAATCTAACCCACCATAATTACGAATTTTCTCTTCATATTGTGAACACAAAATTAGACTTTCTTCAACGGTACAATCTCCATTTGGAATATGGATATTTTCAGGTGCTATATCGATATGTTTGAATAAATACTCTTGCATGAAAAAGTAATAACTTTGGATGTTATCCGTTTTCATTGGAAAATATTCATCTAAATTAAAAGTGATAACATTTTTAAAACTCAAACCCTCCTCCCTGTGGAGACGAATTAATTCTTCATATACTTTTATTGGAGAAGATCCAGTAGCTAACCCGAGTACACAATTCAAATTTAATTCTTGTTTTCCTTTAATCAAAGTTGCTATTTCATTAGCTACTGAAACAGAACCTGAAACAGAATTATCAAAAATTACATTATGGATTTTTTCAAAACGGGATGTTTCATATTTTCCGGGTTTAACAAAAGATAAAGGATTATTTTGAGCCATAAAAAATCGGTATTATTGAATTTGTTGTAAGCAAATATACAAATACGATTTAATTATTTGCTTTTTTATGCAATAATTAACATACAAATAGTTAAATAATGCAACATAATGCATTTTATTATATCAGAAATCCAACGGAAGAAATATAATCCTTAAGCTTAGGATCTTTTGGGTTTAGATCAGTTATGATAGAATAAAGTTGATTTAGCTCACAAACTGAATGTGGCATTTTGGTATCTAATTTTCCGGAATCGACCATCGCGACCACTTTTTCTGAAACTTGAATCATTGCTTTTTTTACAACAGAAACCTCATATCCTTTCTCAGTTAAACCTGACTCAACATTGATGCTACTTACACCCATAAAACAAATGTCAGCCTTAATAGCAGATAAAACTTGGACAACATCCATGCCAATAGTAACCATTGCATTTTTTTGCAATTTTCCACCAATAAAAATTAAATCAATATTAGGGTGTTGAGACAATTGCATAGCAATAGGCAAACTATAAGTGTAAATTGTAGCTTTCAGTTCGGAGGGAATTAATTTTGAAAAGACCAAATTAGTTGTACCTCCACTCATAATAATTACTTGTCCATCACGCAATAAAGAAAGTGCTTTTGTACCTAAAGCAATTTTCTTTTTTTCATTTAAAATTTCAATATCGAAATGATTTTTATTCTTACCAGATACAGGAATACCTCCGCCATACACTTTTTCTAGCATACCCTGATCATGTAATAGTTGTAAATCTCTTCTAATTGAATCCTCCGAAACCGACAATTCTACAGCTAAATCAATAGTACTAACACTTTGATTTTCGGCAAGTTTTTTAATTATATAGTGGCAACGTTCCTTTTTTAACATATCAAAAATTATAATGTTTTCACAAATATATCAATAACACCTCTTAAATTCGAACGTTGTTGCATTATTTTTCAGTATTTGAAAAGACGACATTTCTAGAAGGTTATTTTATTATTATCTAAAAAAATACTTCAGGGCAATACACTACAGTAAAAAAGATAATTTGGAACCTAATGATACAACAATAAATTACTTTATTTTTTAATAAATGTTTTGTAAAAAAAAAACGAGTTGCTTTAAAAGCAACTCGTTAAATTTAAATACAAAACAAAATTAATTAGCTGGATTAGCTGGTGTGTTTGTGTTATTAAAACGCTCAGAATCAGGATAAGGATACCAATTTCTGTTACGCTCTGCTCCAGCTGTACCTGCTCCAGGACGATTAAATCTTCGAGTATCTTCGAGTTTTAATCCTGACATAAAAAGTTCAATACAACGATTTCTGTATATTTCAGTTAACAAACTTGGTTGGTCAACTGTACCAGTATAAGCTGGTAAGTTTGCACCTACACCCCAAGAATCTGTAGCAGCTGTTTTTTGTAAAACTCTGTTAATTTCAGTTACTGCCTCAGTTAATTGATTTTTTCGTGCCAATACTTCTGCTCTAATCAAAATCATTTCACCAGGAAGATATACTGGAACAGAACTAGTTATAGCTCCCCAAAATCCTGCACCTCTAACTGCCGAAGGAGTAGAAGTCGGGTTGATGTAAAAATTAATTCTTCCATCAGCAGCATTAGGCTGTAATGAAGTCGGTAGTCCAAGTGACCTTCCAATAGGTTGGTAATTATTAGCAACCAAAAAAGCGGTTGCAGCTATAGCATTTTGATTTACCGCGTCAAATTGGAAGCCAGAGCGCACTGTCAAATCAACTAGTGTTGCATGTTCAAAAGCTTTATCTAAATTTCCTGAAATTAAATAAAAGCGAGCTAAAAGCGCATTTACAGTGTTGGTATAGCTAATAGTACTAGCTATACCTGTAAAACCAGTTGCGCTAGGCAAGGATGACTTTGTGTCCTCCAAGGTTTTAATTACCTCAGCTAATACCTCAGCTCTTGTATTGAAAACTGCATTTTTAGCTGTTGAAATTGGTACTCTTTCAAAAAACTGAATTAAATTACCAAGTGCAAGCGCTTTAAAAATGGAAGCATGAACTAACACAGTAGCTTTTTCAACTGGTACTGTTAAACGATTAATGTTAGTAATTACCTTTTGAGCTTCTGCGTTTAAAATTAAACTTTGTGCCCAAATATTAGAAACAATACCATTATTTGGAAGTACTTCTCCTGTACCGGAATACAAGGCAACTTCATCTAAATTTCCAGCTTGCGGAACACCTAGCTCGTAAGTTGTAAAACCATTCCCAGTAATAAGTGCATATCCAAAAGGACTCTGTCTACCAACACTATAACGAGAGGTAAGTCCATTTGCAGCGCCAATCAAACCATCACGTGAAGAAAAAACATCTTCTTCTGATGCACGAGTTGGGTCTAAAAATTCTTCGTCACATGATGTTAAAAACAAACTCATGATAACCGATAATATTATAAATTTTTTCATTTTTATTTGTATTAAAATTTAAACTTAAATGCTAATGCAATTGTTCTAGGAATTGGAATTGTTCCAAAATTGTATCGTGCTACCGCAGATTGACCTCCTGAATTTACTTCAGGATCATAGCTTGTAAATCTATCCCATGAATAAAGATTTCTACCACTTAGATTGATAGTAAATTCGTCAAAGAAATTATTTACTTTACCGAAAGAGTAATTTACAGAAACCTCTCTTAATTTTAAATAACTACCATCTACAACTCTAAATTCTTCAATAGCATAAATGGAGTAAATATAACCTCTTGGTAATTCACCTTTCAACTCTTTAGCCACTAATTGTCCAGCTCCTGTTCCTTGACGAGTTCTATAGTCGGCATCAAAAATATCTCCTCCGCTAACTCCATCAAAAAGTACCGATACACCCCATTTTTTATAGTTTATATTAGTTCCAAAAGCATAAATAAAATCTGGATTTGGGTCACCAATTTCTTTAGTTAACACATCCCCAAATGGTTGACCATTTGAATTTCTCTGTGGCTGACGAGTTGCTGTATTTCCTCTTTCAGTTTGTGGTAAGCCATTTGGCTGAAGCAACAAACTTCCGTCAGGATTACGAGCGTAATAACTTCCGAAATAGGTTCCAATCGGACGATTAAGTTGCACTGCAACAGGAGCACCTGCTGGATTAGAATCTAATAAAAAGAAAGGTTGGTTCAGTTTAGTTACTTCGTTTCTATTTCGGCTCATATTACCATATACTTCAACATTTAAATCTTGAGTTTTTACAACTAAGCCTTTTACGGTAAACTCGACTCCTTTGTTTGTCATTTCACCTAAATTTTCTATTGATGAAGTAGCTCCAGTAGAAGGTGCTGATTGAACACGTAATAATAAATCTTTAATATCTGCTCTGTAATAAGTTCCCGAAATAGTTAATCTATCATTGAAAAAACCAAAATCGGCACCTACTTCAAATGATACATTTCGCTCTGGAATTAATCCTAAATTACCTCGGCTATTTCCAGCAAGAGTAAATGAAGTTTGTCCAAAAAGGTTACCAGTTGAATAATTTGTAAATCTAGAATAAGCTCCAATTGCAGTTAAATTTCCTGATTCTCCCCAAGAAGCTCTTAATCTAGCAGTACTTACTTTACTGTTTTCCATAAACTTTTCACTCGAAAGTACGTAACTACCACTAATTTTTGGATAAATTTGATTTCTTACATCCGCTGCAAATATTGTAGACGCATCTTGTCTAATAGCAGCCGTTACAAATAATTTATTTTTATATCCTAGTGTTTCTTGAAGATAAACTCCCCATAAATTATAGCTGGTTTCAGCTGATCCTGCTGCTCCACCAATAATAGTATTGGCAGCATTAATGTTTTCAATAAACGGCTTTAAATCTCTTCCTTGAACAGAAAAAAGTTTATCACGATAAAATTGTACATTATATCCACCATAGGTAGTTGCTGTAAAATCTTTGCTTACATTCCAAACATATCTAAGGTTTAAATCATTGTTCAATTGATAAACTCTATTGTCTGTTTCGGAAACAAATCCATCAGGGAAAGTACCAATATTAACTGGTGCATAAGGAAATCTTGGAATGAATCCAAATCCCTTTTGATTATAATTATCTAAACCTACTATAAAGTCAGCATTAAAGTTTTTGAACGGTTTATAATTTAACTGAATATCTGCAATAATACGATCCGTTTGTTGTCCAAAATCAAAAGTTTCTATTACAGAAAGAGGATTTACACGTCCTGGATCAACCGCTAATAAATTGCCATTAGCATCTCTACGTTTGTCTAAATCATAGATATTGTTATTAATTGTAGCCGAATTCATTGGGCTATAAAAAACATTTCCATCAGGTTTGTCTTCTGATCTTGAAGTTATATAATTAACTCCAAATGAAGCAGTTAATTTTTCGCTAATTTTATTTTGAACTTTTAAATTAAGTCCTAATCGTTTGAAATCAGTATTCTTAACAATCCCGTTATTTACTAAGTAACCAACAGATGCAAAATATTTTGTTTTGCTATCTCCACCATTTACAGAAAAATAGGTATCAGTACCTATACCTGTAGTAAAAATATCATCTTGGTAGTCATAACGAGTTACGTCTATTAAACGAGTATCCATATTCACCAAACCTTGAGGTACTCCAGCTTGATTAAGCCCTCTGTGAACAGGAACTGTTGTTGCTGATGCCGGAGATCCTGTAATTGGAAATAAAGCGCCACTGGCAGCAGGTATTACAAACTGTTTATTAACTAAGTTAGTGTCTAATTTTTTACGTAGTGAATTTACTACTAAATTGGTAGAAAAGGTATAGGAAGCCTCACCAGTTTTACCTTTTTTAGTTGTAATAATTACAACACCATTAGCAGCACGGGAACCATAAATAGCTGCCGCTGCACCACCATTAAGTACTTCAATACTTTCAATATCATTTGGGTTGATATCTGCAGTACGGTTTTGTCCAATTACTAAATTAGTACTACCCCCAATTTCAGGATTGGTAACATTAGCACTACTATTACTAATTACAACGCCATCAATAACGTACAACGGATCAGATGCTCCTAGTATAGAGGATGTACCTCTTAATTTGATAGAAAAACCTCCTGAAGGATCTCCAGAGTTTTGGGTGATTTGCGCTCCAGCTATCTTACCTTGTAAGGCAGAAGCAAATCCTGTTGGCTGTGCTTTGACTAAATCATTTGATTTAATTGTAGTAACAGCATTACCCATCTCTTTTCGTGTAGTACGAATTGTAGAACCCATAACAACAACTTCATTCAATGCACTTGTTTCAGTGTCCATTTGAACATTAACCGTTGTACCAGTCACTTTTACTCGTATTGTCTTGAATCCTATGTAATTAAAAAGAAGGATATCGCCCTCTTTTGCATCTAGGGAATAATCACCATCAAATCCACTTGACGAACTTGATTTAGTTCCAACAACCGATACAGATGCGCCAACAATTGGCAATCCAGTATCAGCTTCTTTAATTGTACCTGTAATCTTCTTATTCTGTGCTTCAACAAAATAAGATGTAAATACAAGCAAGCAAAAAGTAAAAAATAATTTTCTCATAATCGTATGTTAAATTTATATTAAGTATCAAATCTATAAAAAAAATATTACACTAAACATAAAAAATGCTTTTTTCACTCGATTTATTTTAAAAAATGCATAATAACGCATAATTTACCTATTTTTCCATAAGATCGGTTACAATTAGTCCTTAAAAATCTTTTAATCTATTCAGAATTCTTTGGTTAGTACTAAAAACTGCATTTTTTTGCAATATTAAATCTACAATAGACAAATAACGCAATAAAAGTTGCGTGTCTAAAAGTAGTTACTATATTTGCAGTATAGATAAGCACTTTGATACAATATCGTCACAATTAAATTTAATTTCAGCAAATTAGTATTTTAATCTACTTTTACCAATTGGACGATTTTTTAACTGCCATCAAATTTATTTTTAATTATACCTATTATATATCTATTTTTAATGACTATGAAAAATAACAATCCAGATACAGAAAAAGAATCTCATTATAACAATTTGGATCAAATGTCCATAGAAGAAATTTTAATTGGGATTAATTCAGAAGATAAAAAAGTAGCCCAAGTCATTGAAAAAGAAATACCCAAAATTGAATTATTAATTAATGCGATCGTTAGGCAGCTAAAAATGGGAGGTCGCTTATTTTATATTGGAGCTGGTACCTCTGGACGAATTGGAGTTTTAGATGCTTCAGAATGTCCACCTACCTTTGGTGTTTCTGATAATGTAATAATCGGAATTATAGCAGGTGGAGATACCGCGATTCGAAAAGCAGTTGAAAATGCAGAAGACGATGCTAATCAAGCTTGGGAAGATTTAAAGAAATACAATATCAATAATTCAGATGTGGTTATTGGGATAGCCGCTTCTGGAAACACTCCTTACGTTATTGGGGGGCTTAAAAAAGCCCAAAAAAATGGATGTATCACTGGTAGTATTTCTTGCAATAGTGATTGCTTAATTTCTAAAGAAGCTCATTATCCAATAGAATTAGTAGTTGGGCCAGAATTCTTAACTGGCAGTACTAGAATGAAAGCGGGAACTTCTCAAAAATTAGTCCTTAATATGATATCGACAGCTGTTATGATACAACTGGGTAAAGTAAAAGGGAATAAGATGGTTGATATGCAATTATCTAACGAAAAATTAGTAAACCGGGGAATTAAAATGATTATGGATGAATTAAATGTGGATACTCAAAGTGCAACTTTGCTTTTAAAAGAACACAAAAGTGTTCGAGCTGTACTCACTAAAATGAAATAATTTACCATATTTGTTTAATAATCTAAAAAGATCCTATGAGTCCTAGCATAATTTTACTGTTAATCATTTCCTATTTCAGCTTATTGTTTTATATATCTTTCGCTGTAAGTAAAAAAGATAGTGGCAATGATGTTTTCTTTACAGCCAATAAAAACTCAAAATGGTATTTAGTAGCTTTTGGAATGATAGGAACTGCATTGTCTGGAGTAACTTTCATTTCTGTTCCTGGTGAAGTGGGTTCGCCCAATGGTGAACAATTCAAATATTTCCAATTCATAATAGGTAATGGTATCGGATTTATCATAGTCGCTAAATTACTCCTACCCTTGTATTATCGAATGAACCTAACTTCAATATACAGTTATATTGAACAACGTATGGGATTTTACAGTTATAGAACTGCTGCTACTATCTTTTTAGTGAGTAGAACCATATCTTCGGCCTTCCGATTGTATTTGGTGGTAATCGTATTACAACGCTATGTTTTTGATTATTACAACATTCCTTTTGCAGCTACCGTTTTAATTTCGCTTTTATTAATTTTTTCCTATACCTACAAAGGGGGTTTGAAAACAATTATAATAACCGATACTTTGCAGACATTCTTCTTAGTCGCCTCCGTATTTATGACAATTTATTTTATATGCAGCAGCCTAGATTTAAGTCTTATAGGCGCTTTCGAAGAAGTTAAAAACAGTAACTATTCTCAAATATTTTTCTTTGATGATTTTATCGGAAGTAAATTTCATTTTGCAAAACAAATTCTAGGAGGGATTTTTGTTACTTTAGCAATGGTAGGATTAGATCAAGATTTAATGCAAAAAAACCTTAGCTGTAAGAATATTGGTGAAGCCCAAAAAAACATGTTCAGTTTCACCGCAATTTTTGTAGTTATCAATTTGTTTTTCTTGAGTGTTGGCGCCTTATTATATATTTTTGCAGCCAAAAATAATATTGCCGTACCACTAGATTTAATTTCTAATAAACCTAGAACTGATTTACTTTTCCCTGAAATTGCTTTGAATCATTTAGCCCTATTACCCGGCGTAATATTCCTTTTAGGATTAATAGCTGCTACGTTTGCCACAACTGATTCAGCATTGACTGCATTAACTACTTCTTTTTGCGTAGATTTTTTAGGCATGGATAAGGAAGAAAATAGCCATAAAACTAATTTGGTTTCAACAAGGCATTGGGTACATTTTGGTTTTTCGATACTAATTTTTTTAGTTATACTTATTTTTAATTCAATCAATGATAGTTCCGTGGTAGGAATGATATTTAGAGTAGCATCCTACACTTACGGACCTCTTTTAGGACTGTATGCCTTTGGATTATTTATGAAATCGAAAAAAGTACAAGACAAGTTAGTTCCAATCATTTGCATTGTGTCACCTGCGCTAACATTTGTTATCAACGATAATTCGAAAGTGCTTTTGGGCGGTTATGTATTTGATAACGAATTAATCATTCTAAACACCATAATTACTTTTGTAGGATTGTGGTTAACTAGCAAAACCGTTCAAGAAAAATACGATTTTTAACTCTTTGATAATGAATCCGAATATCGAATCCTTGTACCAGTTAGCAAAAAAACCAACACGAACTATTATAGGTTTGATGTCGGGCACCTCTTTAGACGGATTAGATATAGCGCTATGCGAAATTTCGGGTGCTGCAAAAAATACAACGGTTTCTCTTAAAGAGTTTCAAACCATTTCTTATTCTGATGATATTAAACATGAAATTCGTAATGTTTTTGCAAAAAAAAATATTGATTTTCATCATTTAGCTTTGCTAAACGAATGGATTGGAATTTTACATGCCAATATGATTAATGATTGTTTGAAAAAATGGAAGATTTCAAGTTCTGAAATAGATTTAATTGCATCGCATGGTCAAACCGTAATGCATTTACCAAAAATATTGCACCAACAATCTAAATTTACAAATGCCACCTTACAAATTGGAGATGGTGATCATATTGCTGTTCATACTGGAATTATCACTATTTCTGATTTTAGACAAAAACATCTAGCTGCTGGTGGTGAGGGTGCTCCTCTAGCGGTATACGGCGACTATTTTATTTTTGGAAATACAGAAGAAAACCGGATAATGTTGAATTTAGGGGGTATTGGCAATTTTACTTTCTTACCAAAAGATCAAAATCCTGAATTGGTTTTTGTAACCGATACTGGAACAGGTAACACCTTAATTGATGCTTTTGTTCAACACCATTTTCCTGAGTTAAGTTTTGATAAAGATGCTGAAATAGCCAGAAAAGGCAAAGTGAATCAGGCTTTACTGTTCGCATTAAAAGATCATACTTTCTTTAAAGAACCTTATCCTAAAACTACTGGGCCCGAACTTTTTAATTTGGACTACATCTACGAAGCCATGCAGCAAAGCAAAACACCGCAAATTGATATTGAAGATGTTGTAGCGACACTAACTCGTTTCAGTGCTGAAACTGCCGCCGAGGCGATTTTAGATGCAGTAAGCAAAAGTGAATCGAAAACCGATGACTACATAATTTATTTTTCAGGAGGAGGTGCGCATAATCCACTACTTATGGAGTATTTGAAAGAACTACTGCCTTATTCTTTCAAAAACACCGATGGATTAGGAATTACTGGGGATGCAAAAGAAGCAATACTTTTTGCAGTTCTTGCCAATGAAACTGTATCGGGTTGCCCAACTAATTTTGGCTCTAAAAAAGGAATTCCATCCATTACAATGGGTAAAATATCTTTTCCTAGTTAAATTAAATCAGAATTCTATGAAAAACAACCGTCTTATTTCTCTTGATATACTTCGTGGGATAACTATTTTAGTAATGGTTATTGTAAATAATCCTGGAAATTGGAATGCTGTTTATCCCGCATTACTTCATGCAGAATGGCATGGGTGTAAACTCGCTGATTTTGTGTTTCCTTTCTTCATTTTTATAGTAGGAATGTCAATTCCTTTGGCAAATCCAACCAAAGAAAAATCAATTAAAAACAGTACAAAATTTCTAGTGCGTGCACTCAGAATTATTTGTTTAGGTTTATTCCTAAATTACTTTAATACGATCACGGTTTTTAATTTAGAGGGACTTACTTTGCTGCTATTTCGGATTATTATTACCTTACTGATTGGTTACCTATTAATGGGAAACTACAACTATGAAATAAAAAAATATAGCTCATTTATACTTTTTGGTTGTTTTATGTTTTTGGCTTTTGGCACTGATCAATTTCAAGAAGTTCGAATTATGGGGGTATTACAACGTATCGGTATAGTATACTTCTTTGCATCTCTTGCCTACACTTTTTGCTCGACTAGAGTACAACTTATCATAGCTTTTCTAATTCTATTGGGGTATTGGGCAATCATGAGTTGGATTCCTGTGCCTGGATTTGGAAATCCTAATTTTGAAATCGGTACCAATTTAGCTGCTTGGATAGACCAAATTATTTTAAAAAATCATGTATACGTAGGAACTAAACCATGGGATCCAGAGGGAGTTTTGTCTACTTTGCCTGCAATTGCACAAGGGATCATTGGGTGTTTAATTGGTTATTTAGTCTTGAATACTCATAATAAAATTGAAATGATGAAAAAACTAAATCAAATTGGAGTTGTACTCCTACTATTGAGTATCATCATAACAAATTATATCCCAATAAATAAATCTATTTGGACAAGTTCATTCGTTCTCTACACATCAGGTATTGCTATTTTACTATTTACTTTATTATTCTATATTGTTGATTTTAAAAAAATAGTAAATAAGAGTAATTTATTAGTAATGTGGGGTGTTAATCCAATGATTGTTTTCTTTCTATCTGGGATAATTCCAAGGACCTTAGCGATGATTCAAATTGAGAAACCCGATACAATTGGCGAAAAAATTGGCATCCAAAAATACTTTTTTAACTATGCAATAGAGCCCTATTTTACTAATCCTATGACTGCATCTTTAGTACATGCTTTACTATTTATATTGCTGTTTCAAATACTATTGTTTTTTTTATACCGAAACAACACAATAATAAAAGTTTAATACTGAAAGATTAATTCAAAATACAATTACAAAAGTGTAATTTTGTAGTATTCAAATGAACCTCCAAATGATGAATTTAAAGTCCTTTACTATATTAGCCTTCCTTTTTTCAATTGGAAATGTTGTAGCTCAGTCTAAAATTATATACCCAAAAAACGAATTTAGAGCGGTTTGGATTGCTACTGTTGCCAACATTGACTGGCCTCAAAATAGTACCGACCCGGTGGAAAAACAGAAAAATGATTTTATTGAGATTTTAGATTCCTATAAAAAACTACATTACAACGCCGTTATCGTACAAATACGCAGTAATGGTGACGCCTTTTATCCAACAGATTTAGCACCTTGGTCGCGAAACTTAACTGGTAAAGAAGGAAAAGCTCCCTCACCCTATTTCAATACTTTGGAATGGATGATTGATCAAGCACATCTACGCGGATTTGAATTTCACGCATGGCTTAATCCATTTCGAGCATTATCCAGTTCAAATTTGGAAACATTAAGTCCTAAACACGACATCATTAAGCATCCAGATTGGATGATCAAATATGCTGGCAAATACTACTACAATCCCGCTTTACCTGAAGTTCAAAACCACCTAACAAAAATAGTGGAAGAAGTGGTTGAAAAATATGATATTGATGCCATTCATTTTGACGATTACTTCTATCCCTACACTGTGGATGGAGAAAAATTCAATGATACTAACTCCTTTTTAAAATATGGAAACGGTTTAGAATTAGGAGATTGGCGACGAGCCAACGTAAGTACTTTTGTAAAACAAATAGCATCCAGCATTAAAAAAAGTAAACCCTGGGTACAATTTGGCATAAGCCCTTTTGGAGTATGGCGAAATCAATCAGTAGATCCAAGAGGTTCGGATACACAAGCAGGACAAACTAATTACGATGACTTATTTGCTGATCCCTTAGCTTGGATGGAAAACAGTTGGATTGACTACATACTACCCCAATTATATTGGAGTTTAGATCATCCCAAAGCATCCTACAGTAAATTGCTTAAATGGTGGTCTGAAAACTCTAAAAACACTGCAATTTATATTGGAAACGGATCTTATAAAATAAAATCGGATGCTGATAAAAGTTGGGATTCTCCATTTGAAATTCCAAATCAAATTGATTACACACGTAGTTTTAATAACGTTCAAGGAAATGCTTTTTTTAGTGCCAAATGGTTTTTGAATAAAAACCAAGAAGTAACACAATTACTAGCTGAAAATCAGTACAAGTATCATGCTATTCCTGCTCCTGTGCCTAATTTCAAAAGATTGGTTTTTGATGTGCCAAGGGTTGCAAGTATCATAAAAGACAAAAATGATCTCGTAATTTCGTTACAATCAACTCGCAGTGCAGTTCGTTATGTAGTTGTATATGCTTCTGATTCTAATGCAATGATTAATAGCGAAGACCCAAGTCATATTATTGATAAATTCTTGGTTAACAAAAACAATAATCGCCTGTCTATTCGCGTACCCGTTTCTCTTGTAGAAAACAAATCTAATTTTGCATTGTCGTATATTGATTTGTATGGAAATGAGAGCAAAGAAATAATCACGCAACTACCAAAATCAATTGTAAAAACCAATTAATATATTAAAATGAAAGCAGAGAAAAACCCATGGCTTTGGATTCCTATTTTAAACTTTGCTTCCGGTTTTCCGTATGCGATTATTATTTCGGTTTCCGTTATTATGTATAAAAACCTGGGTATCAGTAATGAGGATATTGGTATTTATACTAGTTTACTCTACCTTCCATGGGTGATTAAACCCTTGTGGAGTCCTTTTATCGACTTACACAGTACCAAAAGAAAATGGTTTTTAAGTATGCAATTACTTATCTCAATCGCATTTTTAATAGTAGGTTTTACCATTCCAATGAACCAATTTTTTTTTATGAGTTTGGCTATTTTTTGGGTGGCTGCTTTTGCATCTGCTTCCAATGATGTCGCCACAGATGGGTATTATTTATTGTCTTTAAGTAACGACCAACAATCCTTTTTCCTGGGAATTAGAAGTACCTTCTATCGCCTTTCTATGCTAACTGGAAACGGATTAATTGTCATTATTGGTGGGTATTTAGAAACTGAATTTGGAGACAAAACTAAAGCCTGGTCCTATACTATGCTTATTGTTGGTTTATTAATGGCCAGTATTACTGTATATAATTTATTTACCACCCCAAAATCTGAAAATGAAACTTCAGATAAATCAGTAGCACAACAAAAAGATTTTGCCACCGTTTTTACTAGTTTTTTTAAAAAGAAACAAATTGGAGTTGTATTGGCCTTCATTCTTTTATTTCGTTTGGGAGAATCACAATTAATGAAAATGTTAACGCCTTTTTTAATTGATCCAAAAGAGGCTGGCGGAATGGGACTCACTACCGAAGATGTTGGTATTATTTATGGAACATTTGGGGTAATTGCATTGCTTGTGGGCGGAACTTTAGGCGGAATTGCTATTTCTAAACAAGGATTAGGCAAATGGATGCTTCCCATGATTTTAATTATGCATTTACCAATTGTTGGTTTCATTGCACTAGCGCACTTTCATCCTGACAATACTATTTTTATTTATTTAGTTGTCATTTTAGAGCAATTTGGATATGGTTTTGGCTTTGCCGCTTTTTTAATGTTCTTAATTTATGTGGCTGAAGGCGAATCCAAAACTTCTCACTATTCTTTAGCTACAGGTTTTATGGCTTTGGGCATGATGTTACCTGGAATGATTAGCGGCTCCATTCAAGAATATCTTGGATATGGTAATTTCTTTATTTGGGTACTTTTAGCAACAATTCCTGGAATAATCATTTCGCGTTTCCTAGAATTTCCTGCCGATTTTGGAAAAAAATCAATCAATCATTAATTTAAGAAATGACTTTAGAGCAAAAAATTGGACAATTTTTCTTTCCCGCTGTTTTCATAAATGATTCAGAAGAAAATATTCAAGCTACCGAAGCTTTGATTCGCGACCATAATATTGGTGGTTTGACTTTTTTTCATAGTCGTGCGAGTGCTGCCACCAATTATGAAAGCAAACAAAAAGTTGTTTCGTATGACGATAGTTATTCCAAGCTCAAAGAACTCATAGTCCGTTATCAAAAATGTGCACCCACTCCCCTTTTAATGAGCATTGATGCTGAATGGGGTTTGGCAATGCGCATTGAAAAAACACCGCAATATCCCTATGCAATCACCTTAGGTGCTTTGCCTGAATCTAAAATTGATTTGGTATATGAAGTTGGTAAACAAATCGGATTGGATTTGAAAGCAGCTGGTATTTTGTATAATTTAGCCCCATTGGCTGACATCAATAATAATCCGAACAATCCTGTTATTGGTTACCGTTCTTTTGGAGAAAATAAGGAAAAAGTAGCTTTGTTTGCTACTGCCTATCTCAAAGGAATGTCAGATGCAGGCATTTTAGGTTGTTTGAAACATTTTCCTGGTCATGGTAACACCAATGTCGATTCGCATTTGGGTTTGCCCATACTAGAGGAAAATTTAGAACAATTACTTGATAACGAATTGTATCCTTTTGTTAAAGGAATAGAAAATAAGGTCGATTCCATTATGATTGGGCATTTAGCTGTTCCTGCTATGAATGATGGCAAAAATACTTCGGCAACCTTATCTAAGAATATTATCGAAAATTTACTCAGAAAACAACTCGGTTTTGAGGGCTTAGTGATTTCTGATGCTTTAAATATGAAAAGTGTTTCCGATTTATATGAAACTAAAGGACAACTAGAATGGGAAGCATTTAATGCCGGAAATGATATTTTATGTTTTACAGATGAAGTAGCGGCGGGTATTCAAGCCATTTTGAAAAATGCAACAGAAGAACGCATCAATGAAAGTTTCGAAAGAATCCTAAAGTACAAGAATAAGGTAGGTCTGTTTGAATCATCTACTATTTTTCCGAACACGCAGTCCAAAATAGATTTTTCAATTAGCGATACGTTAAATAGAAAAATTGCACAGTTTTGTTTGACAAAAGTAAAACAAGATACCGATCCAAAAAGAATGGAGAATGCCGTTCACACCAATTCATTTGCACAACTTAGTATTTACAACGATGGTTTTGCAAAGAAAGTAGCACAAACCATAAACGCTCCAATTTTTTCTGTAACAACCAATAATCCAATTAGTTGTAAAAAGAATATTGCTGATTTCGAAACTATTTTAATTTCATTATTTGTTCCCAAAGCAAAACCTTTGAATCAATTCGAAATTGGATCTGAAGTCATTGAATACATAAACTATTTACTAGAAAACAAGAATTGTATTTTGTATGTTTTTGGAAATCCCTATGCTTTACAAGTTTTCAATAATCGGGCATTAGCCAAAGAAATAGTTATTGCTTACCAAGATTTTGAAAACTTTCAAAATGTTGCTGCCCAACAATTTATTGATAATTTACCTTGTTCAGGGCTACTTCCAGTTACCATAAACCAACTTTAAATCAATACTAGTTTCTAATTACGACTTTACTATACTACTAGTAAAAAACTGCATAATTGATTTAAAATATGTAATAGCGTATAAACTATAAGCAAAAACTATTATATAATAAAATTTAATCATTACATAACAGATAAAAAGGAGTATTAATGCGTACTTTTGATTTATAAATTCGCACTAACAAAACAAAACAAAACAATACAATAGCAATAACATTTAACAATAAATTTTTACCATTATGGAAAATTCGAATGACATTAGCAAATGCCCGTTTCATCAAAAATCAAATACAAATCTAACAGAATTAAATAATCATGATTGGTGGCCAAAAGCATTAAACTTGGATATTTTACACCAACATGACACCAAAACAAATCCATTAGGAGCAACATTTAATTATGCCGAAGAATTTAAAAAATTAGATTTAGAAGCTTTAAAAACTGATCTTAAAAATTTTATGACTGAAAGTCAAGATTGGTGGCCAGCCGATTGGGGACATTATGGAGGTCTAATGATTCGTATGGCGTGGCACTCTGCTGGAACGTATAGAATTGCTGATGGACGTGGTGGAAGTGGAACAGGTAATCTTCGTTTTGCTCCTTTAAATAGTTGGCCCGACAATGGAAATCTAGATAAAGCAAGACGTTTATTATGGCCTATAAAAAAGAAATACGGAAATAAAATCTCTTGGGCAGATTTGATGATTTTAGCCGGAAATATGGCCTATGAATCAATGGGTTTAAAAACTTTTGGATTTGCTGGAGGACGTGAAGATATTTGGCATCCAGAAAAAGACATTTATTGGGGAGCTGAAAAAGAATGGTTAGCTAAATCTGGAGGCGAAGGAACAAGATATTCGGGTGAGAGAGACTTAGAGAATCCACTTGCTGCGGTGATGATGGGATTAATTTATGTAAACCCAGAAGGAGTTGACGGGCAACCTGACCCATTAAAAACTGCACACGATGTTCGTGTTACTTTTCAAAGAATGGCAATGAACGATGAGGAAACTGTGGCGTTAACTGCTGGAGGTCATACCGTTGGAAAAGCGCATGGAAATGGAGATGCAGGAGCATTAGGTCCAGAACCTGAGGCAGGAGCAATAGAAAATCAAGGTTTGGGTTGGATCAATCCTAAAGGAAAAGGGAATGGTATTGATACAGTAACAAGTGGTTTAGAGGGTTCTTGGACTACTAACCCGACTCGTTGGGATAACGAATATTTTGATTTATTACTAAACCACGATTGGGAATTAAAGAAAAGTCCAGCTGGTGCTTGGCAATGGGAACCTATCAATATTAAAGAAGAAGATAAGCCTATTAATGCACACGATGCCTCTAAAAGAGAAAATCCAATAATGACAGATGCAGATATGGCAATGAAAATGGACCCTATCTACAGAGAAATTTCGGAGCGCTTTTATAAAGATCCAGCCTATTTTTCTGATGTATTTGCAAGAGCTTGGTTTAAATTAACACATAGAGATTTAGGTCCAAAAGAACGTTATTTAGGAACAGATGCGCCTACTGAGGTTTTAATTTGGCAAGACCCAATTCCACAAGTTGACTACAAATTGTCAGCTACGGAAATTGAAGAATTGAAAGTTCAACTTTTAAACAGCGGATTAACTAGAGCTGAATTAATCAATACGGCTTGGGATAGTGCTAGAACATTTAGAGGGTCTGATTTTAGAGGTGGTGCAAATGGTGCAAGAATTAGATTAGCACCTCAAAAAAATTGGGTTGGAAACGAACCGGAAACCCTTCAAAAAGTAGTGAATAAACTAACAGCAATTCAATCTGGATTAAGTAAAAAGGTAAGTATTGCAGATTTAATTGTTTTAGGCGGAAGTGCTGCCATTGAAAAAGCGGCTTCAGAAGGCGGATATTCAATCAAAGTTCCATTTCATGCTGGAAGAGGAGATGCAACACAAGAAATGACTGATATTGAATCTTTTGAAGTTTTGGAACCAACAAATGATGCGTTTAGAAACTTCATGAAAATGGAATACAACGTTCAACCTGAAGAGTTGATGCTTGATAAAGCGCAACTATTGGGATTAACGGCACCTGAAATGACAGTTTTAATTGGAGGAATGCGTGTATTAGGAACCAACTTTAACGGAACAAAACATGGTGTATTTACTAGTAATGAAGGTGTGCTAAGCAATGATTTCTTTGTAAATTTAACTGACATGAATTACAGCTGGAAACCAGTTAGCCAAAACCTTTACAATATTGTAGATAAAAAATCAGGTGCAACCAAATGGACTGCAACCAGAGTAGA
>CANHKZ010000022.1 GCA_947461425.1 Flavobacteriaceae bacterium
CCTTGTCTGTTAGAAGTACCTACACAGTCGGAACCCGTATCTCCTCCACCAATCACGATTACATCTTTGCCAGTAGCAAGAATTTGGTCTTTTATTGTTTCACCCAAAACCACCTTGGTTTGTTGGGTTAAGAATGTCATTGCTTGTACCACACCTTTTGTGTCAGCGCCTTTAGTAGGTAACCCTCTTCGTTCTGTAGCACCACCACAAAGTACAACAGAATCAAAAGCATTCAATTCATCAACACTAAAGTTGACGCCTACATGAACGTTTGTTTTAAAAGTAATTCCTTCTGCCTCTAATATCGTTACACGTCTATCGATTATTGCTTTTTCTAATTTGAAGTTGGGAATTCCGTAACGTAATAAACCTCCAACGGCATTGTCTCTTTCAAAAACGGTTACGGTGTGACCCGCACGATTCAATTGTTGGGCTGCAGCTAAACCAGCTGGCCCAGAACCCACAACAGCAATAGTTTTACCGGTTCTTTGTGCAGGTACTTGTGGTTTAATCCAACCTTCAGCAAAGCCTCTTTCGACAATATTTTTTTCAATATTTTCAATAGCAACGGGTTCACTTATAATTCCTAACACACATGATTTTTCACAGGGTGCAGGGCATAGTCTTCCCGTAAATTCAGGGAAGTTATTTGTAGATTGTAAGATATCTAAAGCACTTTCCCATTCTCCTTGATGAACCATGTCGTTAAAATCAGGAATTAAATTCCCTAATGGACAGGAACTGTGACAAAACGGAATCCCACAATCCATACATCTAGAACCTTGTTCTTTTATTTTTTCATTGGATAAGGGTACTGTAAATTCATTGTAGTTAGAAACACGTTCTATTACTGCTACATTACTTTCGTCCGTTCTACTATATTCTTTAAATCCACCTATCTTTCCCATGATTATTGCGCTATTAATTCTTCCACTTTATTTTCTTCAGCTAATCTTTGTAATGCTTTTTTATAATCTGTTGGCATCACTTTGACAAAGTGTTTTTGTTGATTTTCCCAATCGGCTAAAATTCGTTTTGCCAGTGGGCTATTGGTATACATAGAATGATTTTTAATCAAACGTCCTAATTTAGTAATGTCTTCTGCTTCATTTTCTTCAAGTGCAACCATTTCCATATTACATACAGTAGCGTCAAATTTTCTTTCAGGATCATAAATGTAGGCAATACCGCCACTCATCCCAGCAGCAAAATTTCTTCCGGTTTTACCAAGTATAACTACATTTCCACCTGTCATGTATTCACAACCGTGATCTCCAATTCCCTCTACAACAGCTGTAGCACCAGAATTACGAACTGCAAAACGTTCTCCTGCCATTCCATTGATATACGCTTCACCAGTAATCGCTCCATAAAGAGCAACATTACCAATTATTATGTTTTCTTCTGGTTTGAAAGTTGCCGTAGGTGGTACTTTGATAATTAATTTACCTCCAGAAAGCCCTTTTCCAAGATAATCGTTACAATTCCCATGAATCTTAAATGACAATCCGTTGGTAGCAAAAGCTCCAAAACTTTGCCCTGCAGAACCTGTAAAATCTACTAAAATAGTATCGTCTGGTAATCCTTGTGCTCCGTATATTTTAGAAATTTCATTACTCAAAATAGCACCAACAGAACGATCCGTATTTTTAATTCCAAACGTAACTCTGGTTTTCTCTTTTCTATAAATAGAAGGAATAGCTGCTTTGATAATGTCAAAATCCAATACGTTTTCTAGGGCATGATCTTGCGACGTAGTATTGTGATTTGGAACTACATTTGATTTTTCTGGTTTGTATAAAATAGCTGATAAATCCAACCCATTGGCTTTGTAATGATCTATAGCTTTATTTACATTTAATTTTTGTGATTGACCTACCATTTCTTTCAAGGTTCTGAAACCTAATTGCGCCATGATTTGGCGTAACTCTTCAGCAATAAAATACATGAAGTTAATCACATGTTCAGGAGTTCCTTTGAAATTCTTTCTCAATTCAGGATCCTGAGTCGCAATCCCTACCGGACATGTGTTCAAGTGACAAGCTCTCATCATAATACAACCTGATGCTACTAAAGGAGCAGTTGCAAATCCGAACTCTTCTGCTCCTAATAAAGCAGCAACGGCTACATCGCGACCCGTTTTTAATTGTCCGTCACATTCCAAAACCACACGACTTCTTAAATCATTTAGAATCAAAGTTTGTTGTGCTTCAGCTAATCCCAATTCCCATGGAATTCCGGTATGTTGTAATGAAGTTAATGGTGCAGCACCTGTTCCTCCATCGTATCCTGAAATTAAGATCACGTCGGCTTTTGCTTTGGCAACACCCGCAGCAATAGTTCCAACACCCACTTCAGAAACTAATTTTACATTTACACGTGCTTCACGATTAGCGTTTTTCAAGTCAAAGATCAATTGAGATAAATCTTCAATAGAATAAATGTCGTGGTGTGGAGGTGGAGAAATTAAGCCAACATAAGGCGTTGAATTTCTAGTTTCTGCAATCCAAGGCACGACTTTTTCTCCAGGAAGTTGTCCACCTTCACCAGGTTTTGCTCCTTGAGCCATTTTAATTTGTATTTCTTTGGCATTGGTCAAATAATTGATTGAAACACCAAAACGACCCGATGCAACTTGCTTAATGGCACTATTTCTTGAGTCTCCGTTTAATTCTTTTTGGAAACGTTTTGGGTCTTCACCACCTTCTCCAGAATTACTTTTTCCACCAATTCTGTTCATGGCAATCGCTAAATTTTCATGTGCTTCAGAACTGATTGATCCATAGGACATAGCTCCTGTTTTGAATTTTTTTACGATTTCTGTCCAAGGTTCTACTTCGTCAATTGAAATGGGATCTAAATTATTGAATTCAAATAATCCTCTAATAGTCATTAAGTTTTCACTTTGATTGTTAACCATATTAGAATATTCTAAATACGCTTCAGGACTGTTCAATCGAACTGCTTGTTGTAATTTAGCAATAGTCGTGGGGTTGAACATGTGTTTTTCACCAGATCTTCTCCATCTGTAGATACCACCAATTTCTAGGGGTAATAAATTGGCTATTTTAGAATTAGGAAATGCTTTTTGATGCCTTTTCTTTACTTCTTTTTCTACTTCCATCAAACCAATACCTTCGATTCGAGAAGGAGTGAAAGGGAAATATTTAGTACTAAAGGTTTTGTTTAAACCAAGAATTTCAAAAATTTGCGCTGCTCGGTAGGAATGCAAAGTAGAAATACCAATTTTGTTCATAATCTTAACAATCCCTTTTGCTATAGCTTTGTTATAATTAGTAATTGCATAATCAGCTTTAATTCCAGTTATATGACCTTCGTTCACTTGGTTATGAATGATTTCATTCACCATATACGGATTGATAGCACTGGCACCGTATCCAAATAATAAGGCAAAATGATGCGGTTCGCGTGGTTCAGCCGATTCAATTATTATTCCAAATTTAGAACGAACACCAAGTTTATTTAAGGTGTGATGAATGTAAGAACAGGCCAATAACATAGGGATAGGTGCTAATTTTTCAGTGACTCCACGATCTGAAAGTATCACTATATTACATCCCTCTTCAACGGCTTTAAACGTAGCTTTGATACATTTTTCTAAAGAACGCTCTAATCCGTTTACTCCTTTTTCTATTTTGTATAAAGTAGCAATAGTAACCGATTTAAAGTCGCTATGTTCAATGTTTCTTAGTTTATCCAAATCTTCGTTAGAAATAACAGGATTTTGGATTTTTATCTTTTTACTATGCTTGTCATCAATGTCAAAAATATTAAAATCGCCACCGATGGCTAAACTAATATCGGTGATAATTTCTTCACGAATACCATCCAAAGGAGGATTGGTAACCTGAGCAAATAATTGCTTGAAATAGTTATATAATAACTGAGGTTGTTCAGACAAAACAGCAAGCGGAGTATCATTTCCCATAGAGCTCAGGGCTTCTGCACCTTTTGCTCCCATTGGATTAATGATGGTTTTTAAATCTTCAATAGTATAACCAAACAAACGTTGTCTGGTATGGAAATCAACAGTTTCAGTTGGGATCGCGTTGTTTGTGTAAGGAATTTGGGCTAATTGAACTAAATTTTCATCCAACCATTTTTGGTAAGGACGTTTAGTAACCACCGCATTTTTTACCTCTTCATCTTCAATAATTCGTCCTTCGTTCATGTCAACCAAGAACATTTTTCCAGGTTCCAATCGGCCGTGCTGAATTACATCTTCTGGATCGATATCCAATACACCAATTTCTGATGACATGATAACAAAACCACTTTTTGTCAAAGTATATCGAGAAGGACGTAACCCATTTCTATCCAACAAAGCACCAATTACATTACCGTCTGTAAACGGTATAGAGGCAGGGCCATCCCAAGGCTCCATAATGCAAGAGTTGTATTCGTAGAATGCTTTTTTCTCTTTCGACATGGTTTGGTGTTTTTCCCAAGCTTCAGGAACCACCATCATCATGGCTTCCGGTAAAGATCGTCCAGTCATTATCAATAATTCAACTACCATATCCATAGAAGCTGAATCTGATTTTCCTTCTAATATGATTGGGAATAATTTTTTGATATCATCACCGAAAATTGGACTTTCCATTAATTCTTCGCGCGAACGCATACGACTCACGTTTCCTCGTAAAGTATTGATTTCTCCATTATGACACATGTACCTAAAGGGTTGAGCCAAATCCCATGAAGGGAAAGTATTGGTAGAAAAGCGTTGGTGAACAAGTGCTAATCGAGTGACTACATCAGTATCTTTTAAGTCGGTGTAATACCTGCTTATATCCTCTGGCATTAATAACCCTTTGTATATAATGACAGTTGTTGATAAACTAGTAAAATAATACCGGTGGCTTTCTGAAGTTTTTGAATTTCGGATAGCATGTTCCGAAATTTTTCTAGCAGCAAATAACTTGGCGTTGAATTCTTGCTCTGTCAATTGCATTCCGTTTTTTCCAACAAATACTTGTTTGATTGTTGGCTCTTTCTCAGCAGCGATTTGCCCCAAGTTAGTTACATCAACCGGAACATCTCTCCAGCCTAATATTTGTAAATTTTGGTCTTTAATACATTTTTCAAAAGTAGTAATACAATAGGCTACTTGGTTGCTGCTTTTTGGTAAAAACAACATACCTACAGCATATTCTCTTACTTCAGGCAAATCAAAATCACATACTTTTTTAAAGAACGCATCTGGAATATCAAATAAAATTCCCGCTCCATCACCAGTTCTTCCATCTGCACTTACAGCACCACGATGCTCTAACTTTATCAGAATATCAAGTGCTTTATGAATTATATCATTCGACTTGATTCCGTTCAAATTACATATAAATCCCGCGCCACAATTGTCGTGTTCAAATTCTGGTAAATAAAGGCCTTGTTCTTTAACTCTCATGCTTGATAATTTTTTACAAAATTAAAGATTTAGTACCATTTAACGAATTCTTAGCTTTGTTTCAGGTGATTTTTGCCATAATGCTAGAAAACATGAGTTTAATTAAAGATATTGCTATTTAAAGGTGATTGAATTACGCTTTTGATAATAGTTATTGCTTTGATTTTGTTTTGTTTATTCATTTGTAGTTTAAAAAAATGGATGATTATATAATTTTATTTTTTGTAACAAATTTGTAAAAATTCTTTAAATTTAAATGTAAACAAATCCATTTTCTAAATGCATTTATTATAATTAGTGTTGTCCCTATTTTTATTACAAAAAATTATAATTTTTGTCTATTATTTTGTTATTTTTGTCCCACTTTTATTCTGAAATAACTTCAGTAAAGCATACAAATTCTTAATTATGAACATACACGAATATCAAGGAAAAGAAATTTTATCTAGTTACGGAGTTCGCATTCAACGCGGAATTGTAGCTAATAGTCCAGTAGAAGCTGTTGCTGCAGCGAAACAATTAACTGCCGAAACCGGTACAGGTTGGTACGTTGTTAAAGCACAAGTTCATGCTGGTGGACGTGGAAAAGGCGGCGGGGTTAAGTTAGCAAAAAACTTACAACAAGTGGAGGAGATTTCTGGGCAAATTATTGGAATGCAATTGGTTACTCCTCAAACTTCTGCAGAAGGAAAAAAAGTATACCAAGTTTTAATTGCTGAGGATGTGTATTATCCTGGTGAAAGTGAAACTTCTGAATTTTATGTGTCAGTTTTATTAAATAGAGCTACAGGTCGCAACATGATTATGTATTCTACTGAAGGCGGAATGGATATTGAAGAAGTAGCCGAACACACACCCCATTTAATTTTTACTGAAGAAATTGATCCTGCTGTTGGTTTACAAGGATTTCAAGCTAGACGAATTGCTTTTAATTTAGGTCTTTCTGGAAACGCTTTTAAAGAAATGGTAAAATTCATCGATTCTTTATACAATGCATATATCGGTTCTGATGCCTCAATGTTTGAAATCAATCCTGTGTTAAAAACATCTGATGATAAAATTTTAGCAGTTGACGCTAAAGTAAATATCGATGATAATGCGTTATACAGACAAAAAGTATACGCTGAGATGCGTGATATCCGTGAGGAAAATCCAATCGAAGTAGAAGCAAAAGAAGTAGGGTTAAACTATGTTGATCTTGATGGAACTGTAGGATGTATGGTAAACGGAGCTGGATTAGCAATGGCTACCATGGATTTAATTAAATATGCAGGTTTTGAACCCGCTAACTTTCTTGACGTAGGAGGAACTGCTGATGCAAAACGTGTTGAGACTGCTTTCCGTATTATCTTAAAAGATCAAAATGTAAAAGCTATTTTAATCAATATTTTTGGTGGAATTGTTCGTTGTGACCGTGTGGCACAAGGAGTAGTTGATGCCTACAAAAATATGGGTGACGCTATTAAAGTGCCAATCATTGTTCGTTTACAAGGAACTAATGCTGCCATTGCAAAAGAATTAATTGATAATTCAGGAATGCCAATCTTATCTGCTGTTGAGTTTCAAGAAGCAGCTGATCAAGTTCAAGCGGCACTTTCTTAAGTAGATAACCAATTTATATAAAAAAAATCCTGAGTGAAATTTCAGGATTTTTTTTTGTTTTTATTTTTTTGTCTTTCCATTTTTGAAAAACACCTTTTCAACTACTTGAACTTTCGGAGTTGATTTGGTATTGCTTTTCTTAAATGGTTTTTTTGTTCCAGCAAATGATTTAGGTTTTTGATCGCCTCTTGCTTTTTCTGGATCTCTTGGGCTAGCTTTAAATTCGGGTCGGTCTTTTGTGTTTTCTTTTTTCGGAATTTCAGCTTTGTGCTTGGCCAAAACATCATTTGGATTTTTTGGATTTTCTTTGGTGCCTCTTAAATGAATTACTAAACCGTTTAAGAAATTGCGCAATACTTGGTCGCCACATTCCATAAAATTTTCGTGTTTCTCATCACGGAAGAAAGCGCCTAATTCTGATTTTGTAATTCTAAAATCAACTAATTCTAAAATTTCAACTATTTGGTCATCACGGAGCATTAAGGCTACACGCAATTTTTTAAAAATATCGTTATTGGTCATAGTTATCTATTTTTGGATGCTGTTTTTTGGTTTGGAGTTTTTAGATAAATAATAATAAACTAAAAAATATATACAATTAAAAAAGCCAAAGATACGCTTTTACAAAACCATCTCTCCATAATTTTTCGTTATGTTGTCCACCTTTGACAATTGTTACTTTTGTCAAATTCAAACAGTCACATCTTTTTTCAGCAATTAAACTTTCTATTATTTTAAGGTCAGGAATTACGTCTGCATCACCCTCGTTATCGCCACACAGAAAATAAATTTTGGCTTTTAGATTTCGAGTTTTTTGTGTCAATTCATTAATTTCTTTTCGGTTATACCAAAATGAAGGTGAAAAAACTCCTGCTTTCCCGAAAATTTCAGGATATTTCAAAACAGCATAATAAGAAACTAATCCCCCAAGAGAACTTCCAATAATACCCGTATTTTGAGTATTTGTTTTTGTTCTGTATTTCGCGTCTATTTCTGGTTTTAGTGTTTCCACAATAAATCGAAGGTAATTATCGGCATTTCCACCACCATATTTTACATTTTTATAGGGCGTTAATTCGTCAATTCGTTTTCCGTTTCCATGCTCAATACCCACTATAATTACTTGTGCATTAATACTATCCAGTTTTTCGTCTACATTCCATTCACCAACATACGAAGTTTTTGCATCAAAAATATTTTGAGCGTCGTGCATATAAATTACGGGATATTTCTTTTTGGTTGAATCGTATTCTTTTGGCAAATAGATCCAGATTTTCTTGGTGGTTTTCAGTTGTGGGGCTTCGATAATGAAAGTCGAAACCTGATTTGAAGCGGTACTTTGCTTTGCCTGTTCCTCTTTTAGGTTTGGCTGTTGTGCGAATGTTTTTCCAAATGCAATAAAAAAAACAAACAACAGCATCAATCGTTGAATCATTGTTCTTGTAATTTTTTAATTTCGTCCCGTAATTTTGCGGCTTGCATAAAGTCGAGTTCTTTAGCCGCTTTTTCCATTGATTTGCGCTTTTCACGAATCAGTTTATCAATTTCTGTTTTCGACAAATAAGCGGTTTCGGCTTCGGCAGCAACGTTTATAGTATGTCCTAATTCGTATTCCACCAAAGGATTTTTGGTAAAAGCTGAATCGATTTTTTTATTCAAAGCTAGTGGAACTTGATTGTTCTCTACGTTAAAATTAATCTGTTTCGTTCTTCGGTAATTGGTTTCGTCAATAGTTTTTTGCATACTAGCGGTTATTTTATCCGCATACATAATGGCTTTACCTTTTAGGTTTCGAGCAGCTCGACCAATAGTTTGCGTCAACGATCGATGACTTCTCAAAAAACCTTCTTTATCGGCATCCAAGATAGCAACCAACGAAACTTCTGGTAAATCCAAACCTTCACGCAATAAGTTGACACCAATTAATACATCAAAAATTCCTTTTCGTAAATCTTGCATGATTTCAATACGCTCTAAAGTATCGACATCCGAATGAATATAACGACAACGAATAGACACTTTGGTTAAATATTTAGCCAATTCTTCGGCCATACGTTTGGTTAGAGTAGTGACTAAAACACGCTCGTCTAATTCACAACGTTGTTGAATTTCTTCAATCAAATCGTCAATCTGATTCAAACTTGGTCGCACTTCTATAATTGGATCCAATAAACCAGTTGGACGAATCACTTGCTCAACAACTACGCCATCTGTTTTTTGTAATTCGTAGTCAGCAGGAGTTGCAGAAACATAAATTACTTGATTTTGCATCGCCTCAAACTCCTCAAATTTTAAAGGTCGGTTGTCCATTGCTGCAGGTAATCGAAAACCATATTCAACTAAGTTCTCTTTCCGACTTCGGTCGCCGCCATACATCGCATGAACTTGGGAAAGGGTTACGTGACTTTCGTCCACCACCATTAAAAAATCCTTTGGAAAATAATCCAATAAGCAGAACGGTCTTGTTCCAGCTGCTCGTCCGTCAAGATAACGAGAATAATTTTCGATACCGGAGCAATAGCCTAATTCCCGAATCATTTCTAAATCAAAATTGGTTCTTTCTTCAAGACGTTTGGCTTCCAAATGCTTGCCTATTTCTTTAAAATAATCAACTTGCTTGACTAAATCTTGTTGGATTTCCCAAATCGCATTTTGCAAAACATCGGGCGAAGTCACAAACATATTAGCGGGGTAGATGGTCAGTTTTTCAAATTTCTCTAGAACTTGCGCATTTTTGACATCAAAACTTTCAATTTCTTCAATCTCGTCACCAAAGAAGTGAATTCGAAATGCATCATCGGCATAACTTGGATACACTTCGACCGTGTCTCCCTTAATTCGGAATGTTCCAGGAGTGAAATCAGCTTCGGTTCGGGCATATAAACTCTGAACTAGACTGTGTAATAATTTGGTTCTAGAAATCACTTGATCGCGTTCAATAGCGATGACATTTTTTTGAAATTCAACTGGATTTCCGATACCATACAAACAAGAAACAGAGGCAACCACAAGAATATCTCTTCGGCCAGAAAGGAGGGAAGAAGTGGTGCTCAAACGCATTTTCTCCAATTCTTCGTTGATGGATAAATCCTTTTCAATAAAAACTCCCGTTACTGGCATGAACGCTTCTGGTTGATAGTAATCGTAGTATGAAACAAAATACTCCACTGCATTATTGGGAAAAAATTGCTTGAACTCAGAATACAATTGAGCCGCCAATGTTTTATTGTGTGCCAAAACCAAAGTCGGGCGTTGCACTTCTTGAATGACATTGGCCACTGTAAATGTTTTTCCGGAACCTGTTACTCCTAAAAGTGTTTGGAATTGTTCACCCTCATTCAGACCACGAGCTAATTTTTCAATGGCTTGCGGTTGGTCGCCTTTAGGTTGGTAATCAGATACTACTTGGAAATTCATTTGGTAAAGATACTTAATTCAAATCAAGCCACAAATGAAGTAAAGCACCTAATTTGTATTTTGAAAAGTAACTTTTTTATCTAGAAATGCCACTCTTTTTGTTGATCGGCAGTCATGAAAGTCCAAGCAACAAACCGACTTGTTTTTTGGCCTTGAGCCATATCGAAAGTTTTTATTTCGGCGGCATTTACTTTGTTTAAGGTTTTGTAAAGGCTAACTAGATTTTCTTTTTTGGAAACCAAAGTAGTAAACCACATGCAATTTAAAGGGTATTTGACACTTTCGTAAATCATTTGGGTAATGAAACGCAGTTCACCACCATCGCACCATAATTCGCCATTTTGACCGCCAAAATTTAAGACGGCTTCTTTCGTTTTTTGTTGTTTTAAATTGGATATTTTGCGAAGGGTTCCTTTGTTGGCTTCTTCTTCCGATTTATGAAAGGGTGGATTGCAAATCGTAAAGGCAAATTTGTCTTCGGGAGTAATGATGTTTTTGAAAATAAAACGCGGTTCGGTTTGCAATTGCAAACTAATTAGATCGATAAGTTGCGGATTTTTTTGAATTATTTTTTTGCAATTTTGAATTGCAATTTCGTCAATATCAGTTCCTACAAAGCTCCAACCATAGGAACTGTTGCCAACTATGGGATAGATACAATTGGCACCAATTCCAATATCCAAACCTTGGACAGTCTCTCCTTTTGGAATAATTCCGTTATTGCTGGAAGCTAATAAGTCAGCTATATAATGAATATAATCAGCACGTCCAGGAATAGGAGGGCAAAGATAATTTTTAGGAATATTCCAATTTCGGATTCCAAAATGAAAAATCAATAAGGCTTTATTTAGTGCTTTTACCGCTTCGGGATTGCTAAAATCAATTGTTATAGTTTCGTGACTATTGGTAAAAACAAAAGAATGTAACTCAGGGTATGCGATTAGTAGTTCATCAAAATGATAGCCCGAATTGTCTAGATTTCGAGCATGTAAATTGGATTTTATTGTAGTTGTTTTTGTGGTAGGATTTATCATTTCGTATCAAAGGTAATCAATCTCAATTGGGTTTAGATTAATCCACACATTCCATTAACAATAAATCTCCTTCGTGGTGCTCAATCGTTACTAATCCGTCTTGAGCAACATGATTACTGCTTCCCGTTCGGTAGCCTATAGTTAGTATGTCATCTTGAAGTGGATAAAAAAGATTAGTTGCATGGATCCCTGAAACCCGTCCAACAGGAATTAATGAAATAGGAGTATTGGCAGTGTACCATTTTTTATATTTTTTTGGTAATAGAAAAATTTTGGAATGGTCATCTAAAAGGACAATTTTTAACAAATTGCGATATCGGGTGATATTGGTAATATTGGTTATAGTGTGATCGGCTCTTTTTCCAGTAGCCCAAACCACATTTACGGCCGGAATTTTACGTTCAATTAAATAGTCAAATGCTTTTTCTAAATCGGTCTTATTTTGGTCTGGAGTGTGAATAATTTCAATAGGAAATTGTTCTTTTTGGTATTTTTCAGGGTTAAAATCTCGGTCAAAATCGCCTAATAATACGTCCACTTTTATATCTAATTCCATCACGCGTTCTATAGCGGCATCTAATACAACTACAAGAGGAGACCATTCTAATAATTGTCCTAATAATTCAGGTTGGCAAGCCGCGCCGTTGGCAATAATTAAAGCAGGTTCTTGGTCGTCCCGTACGATATGATGTGAAGACATTTTGATTTTTTTCTAGCGTAAATATAACATATTATTTTTTTGAATCAGGTCACATTTTGTTGGTGTAGATCGTATACTATTATTTCCAATTAAATATATATCCGGTTTTTATTTTACAGTATAATTAACAGAGTCGTATTCGCTTATTGAAAAATAGCCCAATGGAAAATTTTCCTCTTGTGTGGTGTTAATTATGTTGCCTCGAACAGTTGCTGGAGGAGATTGAAAAGGACCTCCGCCACCATTTCCAGCTATACTTACTAGTACCGACATATAATTAAAATACGTTTTAGAAATACCGTAATGATTTATTTCTACTTTGTCCCCTGATTTAATTTTATCATTTTGCGAAATACTAAAGAATTCATTTCCATTAAAAAATACGTCTTCGTCAGTGTAATAATTAGAAGTAACCTGACTTGAATAGGTATACCTGTAGAGGTAGAAATTTTTCACATTTGCCGGATCAATATAATGTGCTTTAAGTTCGATATCTTTTCCACCAAACCCGCCGCTATTATTTTGTACTACTTTTACTATTTCAGTTACGGCTTGCATAACTTCTTGTGCCGTGTAGGTTTCCCCATTATAACGAATAGTCAAACGATAGGTTTCACCAATTACCGGGACAAAGTTGGTACATCTATATTCTCCTGTATTGGGCGCTTCCACAAAAATAAAGCTTTGATTATTGCTATTCTGCACCACAACTGTTGCCCCTTTAACTATAGAAGTTGAAGTACTATAATAACTCGTAGTAGTGCTTAATTTTATTTTTTGGGCATTACCAAGACTTCCTTTTTTCATCGTTAAGGCAGCCTCAATTACTAATTTTGGATTTCCTGTTTCGAGGTTTAAAGGAATAACTTCTTCACAACTAAAAAGGAAGAAAATTAAAACTAAAACTGAAAAGCAATATATATTTTTCATTTTACTTTAAAATTTAAAATTATAACTAACAGCAGGTACTATCCCAAAAATTGAGGTCTTTACCGCTTCATTATTTCCAGTGTCACTATTTTGTCTAAAATTAATGGCAGCCGCATTTTTTCGATTATATAAATTATAAATACTAAAAACCCATTCCCCTTTCCAATTCCGATTATTATTTTTTCGAGGGGTTAAAGTGGCTGAAATATCTAAATGATGATAGGTTGGTAAACGATTTTCATTGCGTAATCCGTAACTAGGAATTGTAATCCCAAGGTATTGGTATTGACCGTTTGGATAGGTCACTGGTTGTCCCGATTGTAATGCAAAGTTAGCTCCAAAAGACCATTTTTCATTCAATAAATAAGAGCTAGTTATTGCTAGATTGTGTAATTTATCATAAGCTGAATTATACCATTGCCCATTGTTTATTCCGGTTTCTAAATTTGTTCTTCCAGGAGTTTGTTGTTCGGATCTGGATAAAGTATAAGAAATCCAACCGTTAAAGCGACCTTCGTTTTTTTTAAACATAATTTCTAATCCGTACGATCTCATTTGCCCATTTAAGATTACTTGTTCCAAAGCGTTATTTGCAATTAAGTCTGCACCGTCGATGTAATCAATTCGGTTTTGAACTTTCTTATAATACGTTTCGACTTCCAAGGAATACCCGTCATTATTAAAATTTGTAAAATACCCTAAAGCTACTTGATCTGCTACTTGAGGTTTTATGAATGTATCGCTTGGTGTCCAAACATCTAGAGGTGTCGGAGAAGAAGTATTGGATACTAATTGAAGGTACTGTACCATACGGTTATAACTTGCTTTGATGGATTGTTTATCGTTTAATTGGTAGGCAGCTGAAAAGCGTGGTTCTAAATAACCATATCGCTTTAACACCTCGTTTTTTTGAAAAAAAGTGGTGCCAATGGGAGTTGCTTTTTCGTAAATTCGTAGGTCGGAATTAAAAATTACAGGATTGTTATTGTCATAAATATTCAAATTGGATTGGCCTAAACGGTAAAATAAACTGTACCGCAAACCATAAGAAATGGAAATAGTAGAAGAGATTTCTAGGTCTGCATTCATATATACGGCAGGTTCAAAAGCATATTTCTTATCTAATTGCGAAAAGTTAATTCCTGAATTGCTATCTGAGGGTTTTATAATCCCTGGATTGAAATCGTAATAGATGGCATTAATCCCATAATTTAATTTAAAACGATCTGAAATATAATTTTTAAAATCATATTTAATGTTGTAATTTTTAATACCTGAATCCCATTTAAAACCAACAAAATCCAAATCTAGTCCATAATAATAGTCGGAATAAATCAAAGATAAATTTGAAAATAACTTATCTGAAAATAAATGATTCCATCTTAAATTTAGGATTGAGTTTCCGTAAATATTAGTAAAACTGTTAGCCAAACTAAATACATCCCTACCGAAGTATCCAGATAAGAACAAGTTATTATTTGGATCGATTTTATAACTTAATTTCGTATTTAAATCATAAAAATAGGCTGCATTTTCTTTTTGATCCTCTGACAGTTTTAGAAATAAATGGGCATAAGAACTTCTTCCACCAATCAAAAATGATCCTTTGTCTTTTACTAATGGACCTTCTAATAACAACCGACTAGAAATTAAACCAATTCCACCATTCGCACTAAATTTTTTACTGTTTCCATCTTTTTGATAAATGTCCAATACTGAAGAAGCCCTTCCTCCAAAACGAGCTGGAATTCCACCTTTGTATAATTTTAGATCTTTAATTGCATCTGGATTAAATACGGAGAAAAAACCAAAAACGTGGGATGAATTAAATATAGTCGCTTCGTCCAATAGAATTAAATTTTGGTCAGCTCCACCGCCTCGAACATTAAAGCCGGATGCTCCTTCTCCTGCATTTGTTACACCAGGAAGTAATAGTATGGATTTTAATACATCGACCTCTCCCAATACTACAGGCATCCTTTTTATAGTACCAATAGAAAGTTTATTCACGCTCATTTCTGGTTTCCGAATATCTGTTTTGGATTTATTATCGATAATAATAACTTCCTTCAAAGTTGTCTCGGTTGCGAACAGCTTAAAATTAGTTTTTGTATTTTGATCCAACTGAATTAGCTCCTCTAAACTGTCATATCCCATGTAACTAATTCGAATACTGTATTTCCCTTTGGGAATGGTTAGCGAATAGAAACCATATTCGTTAGTAGTTACTCCAGCTTTTAACTCTGGAATAAATAAGTTAACACCAATTAAAGTTTCATTACTGTTGCCATCGCTGATAGTTCCGCTAAGCGTAAATTTTTCTTGAGCTATCACAGAAAAATAACTCAACAACAAGAAACACAATAGACTTATTTTTTTTGAAATCATAGTTTGATTGCTACATTTTTAAAGCAATGCAAATTTCAATAAAAGATGTGAGAAATCTTCAAAATAAAAGTTAAAATAAAAAAGGCAACTGTTAAGTTGCCTTTACTATTTAGTTATGATAAGAACAGTTTATGAAATTTTTGCCAAAATTGCATTGAAAGTTTCACTAGGTCTCATTGCTTTTCTCGTTAGTTCAGGATTTGGTTGGTAATAACCGCCAAGAGTTTGTGGTTTTCCTTGGGCTCCAATTAATTCAGAATTAATAATAGTTTCATTTTCGATTAATGCTGAAGCGACAGGAGTAAAAATAGCTTTCAAAGTAGCATCTTTGTTTTGTGCTGCTAATGCCTCAGCCCAATACAGAGTCAGGTAAAAATGAGAACCACGGTTATCAATTTGTCCCAATTTTCTGGCTGGTGATTTGTCGTTTGCCAAGAATTTTTCGGTAGCTACATCCAAAGTTTCAGCGAGAACTAGAGCTTTTGGATTATTTAGAGTTTGACTTAAATGCTCTAATGAGGCACCTAAGGCTAAAAATTCTCCAAGAGAATCCCAACGTAAGTATCCTTCTTGTGTGAATTGTTCCACATGTTTAGGAGCTGATCCACCGGCACCAGTTTCAAATAATCCACCCCCGTTCATTAAAGGAACAATAGATAACATTTTGGCTGAAGTTCCAACTTCTAAAATTGGAAATAAATCAGTCAAGTAATCTCTTAATACGTTTCCTGTAACCGAAATAGTATCAAGACCTTTGATAATCCTTTCTAAAGTAGCTTTTGTAGCAGCGATTGGAGATAAAATTTGAATATCTAATCCAGTTGTATCGTGGTCCTTTAAATATTTTTGAACTTTTATAATCAATTCTCTATCGTGTGATCTGTTGTCGTCTAGCCAGAATATAGCAGGTGTTTTTGACAAACGGGCTCTGTTTACTGCTAGTTTAACCCAGTCTTGAATCGGAGCGTCTTTGGCTTGACACATTCTAAAAATGTCATTAGCTTCAACCGCTTGTTCCATTAATACTGTCCCATTTGTATCTGTAATACGAACAACTCCATCTCCTTGGATTTGGAACGTTTTATCATGAGATCCATATTCTTCGGCTTTTTGAGCCATCAAACCTACGTTTGGAACACTTCCCATAGTAGTCGGGTCAAAAGCGCCATTTTGCTTGCAAAAATCAATAGTAGCAGTATAAATTCCAGCATAACAACGATCTGGAATCATAGCTAAAGTATCTTGTTGTTTACCAGCTGCATTCCACATTTGACCTGAAGTACGAATCATAGCTGGCATTGATGCATCTACAATTACATCTGAAGGAACGTGGAGATTCGTAATCCCTTTTTCAATATTAACCATGGCTAAAGCTGGTCCATTTTCAATGGTTTGATTGATGGCAGCTTCAACTTCAGCTTGTTGTGGTTTCCCCGAAATTTTTGCATAAACATCGCCTAAACCGTTTCTAGTGTCTATGTTTAGTTCAGCAAATAAAGCAGCATATTTGTCAAAAACGTCTTTGAAGTATACTTCAACGATGGCTCCAAAAATGATAGGGTCAGATACTTTCATCATGGTTGCTTTCAAGTGAACAGAAAGCAAAATTCCTTGTTCTTTTGCCTCTTGAATTGTTGTGGTAACAAAAGATTTTAATGCATTTAAGTTCAATACAGAACTGTCAATTATTTCACCCGCTTTTAATGGTGTACTTGCTTTTAATACAGAAGTATTTCCGTCTTTTCCAACAAATTCTATTTTTACCTCTGTAGCACTGGGAACGGTAACTGACTTTTCACTTCCGTAAAAATCACCAGTTGCCATTGAGGCAACACGAGTTTTTGATGTTAATGACCAAGCACCCATGGAATGTGGATTAGCTTTAGCGAAATTTTTAACGGCTTTAGGTGCTCTACGATCTGAGTTTCCTTCACGCAAAACAGGATTTACAGCCGAACCTAATATTTTAGAATAGTTTGCTTTTATTTTTTTTTCCTCATCATTTTGAGGTTCTTCAGGGAAGTTAGGTAATGCATAACCATGAGATTGTAATTCGGCTATGGCCGATTTTATTTGGGGTACGGATGCTGAAACATTGGGTAATTTAATAATATTAGCTTCAGGAGTTGTAGCTAATTGACCTAATTCAGCTAATGCATCTCCAGTTTTTTGGCTTTCTGTTAAATATTCTGGGAAATTAGCTAAAATTCTTCCTGCTAATGAAATATCTCTTGCTTCAATTTCGATATCGGATGTCCCAGTAAAAGCTTGAACAATTGGTAGAAAAGAATAAGTTGCTAATAAAGGGGCTTCGTCTGTAAGCGTGTAGAAAATTTTGGATTTTTGTGCCATTGTTTTGAATTTAAAATCGAATCTATTTATTGTTTTGTTACTAAAACGATTGAGTTAGTTTTTTAGCGGGGCAAATATAGGAAAATCAGATCTAAAAATAACTGGTAGTGTAGGATTATAACGAATATTTTGAGGTATTTAACACCTTATTTATAAATTATTAATTTTAGAGGTAAAAAATTCCTAAATTAGGAATTTAACTCATAATTTATAACAAAAAAAGTCCCAACTATGTTGGGACTTTTATGATTAAGAAGTACTATATTATCTTCTTTTGTCTCTAATTTTTGCTTTTTTACCAGTAAGTTGTCTGAAGTAGAAAATTCTAGCTCTACGAACAGCACCTTTCTTGTTGATTTCAATTTTTTGCAATGCCGGTAAGTTTACTGGGAAGATACGCTCTACCCCAATAGCTCCTGACATTTTACGGATAGTAAAAGTTTCTGTATTACCAGAACCTCTTCTTTGAATTACTACTCCTTTGAAAAACTGAGTTCTTGTTTTTTCACCCTCACTAATTTCGTAGAAAACTGTAATAGTGTCTCCAGCTCCGAATTCAGGTAAATCTTTTCTTGTTACAAATTCGTCTTTAACGAATTTCATTAAATCTGCCATGATATTATTTATTATGGTTTAAAATAGAGCAACATTCACGGTTCTCGCCAGAGGTTGGTCTAATGCGGGTGCGAAATTAATTATAAATTTTGAATTTTGAATTAAAATATTAAAAAAAAATCAATTACTATTCTTCTAAAAGGTCTGGACGACGATTTTTTGTGTGTTCATAAGCCTTTTCTTCTCGCCATTGGTCAATTTTAGCAAAATTTCCACTGGTTAACACTTCTGGAACTTTCCATCCTTTATAGTCCGCTGGACGAGTGTAAATAGGTCCTGACAATAAGCCGTCTTGGAAACTGTCGGTTAAAGCCGAAGTTTCGTCACTCAAAACACCAGGAATTAATCGGATTAAAGCATCGGAGAATACTAAGGCGCCTAATTCGCCTCCACTTAAGACATAATCGCCAATAGAAATTTCCTTAGTAATAAAATGATCTCTTACCCGTTGATCCACACCTTTATAATGACCACATAGAATGATAATGTTTTCAAACATCGACATGGTGTTTGCCATTTTTTGATTGAGTGTTTCTCCGTCCGGTGACATATAAATGATTTCGTTGTAGGTTCTCTCACTTTTTAAATGAGTAATACAATCGTCAATAGGTTGCACAGTCATGACCATTCCGGCACCTCCGCCAAATGGATAATCGTCGACACTTTTTTGTTTGTTAGTTGTGTAGTCTCGTAAATTATGAAAGTAAACTTCTACCAAACCTTTGTCGATAGCGCGTTTCATTATGGAGGCTTCAAAAGGGCTTCGTAATAATTCAGGAAGAATAGTAATAATGTCTATGCGCATTTTAATAGATACAAAGTTGAAAAGTGGTAAAGGTACAAAGTTTAAAGTACTTTTAATAACGAATTTGTTTTGTGTAGTCTGCGTTTGCGTGAGGGATGGAAGTGGCATCCTTTTTAGGTGGTCGAGGACTCGAGACAACCTAAAAAGATAGAACGGACAGCCCGACCGGAGCTTTTGCGGAGGGCACGCCCAAGAAGTTTTTGTCATTTCTATTTTATTGTTGTAATTTTGCATTTCAATAAAAATCAACAACAATGGAAAACGGAATATATGCTAAATTCAACACTCCGAAGGGTTCAGTTTTAGTAAAATTAACACACGATTTAACGCCTGGAACGGTGGGTAATTTTGTCGCTTTGGCTGAAGGAAATTTGGAAAATAAAGTGAAACCACAGGGAACTAAATATTATGACGGATTGACTTTTCATAGAGTAATTCCTGATTTTATGATTCAAGGTGGTTGTCCACAAGGAACAGGAACAGGAGATGCAGGTTACAAATTTGACGATGAATTTCATCCCAATTTGAAACACGATCGTCCAGGAGTTTTAGCTATGGCGAATGCTGGACCTGGAACCAATGGATCTCAATTTTATATCACTCACATTCCTACCTCTTGGTTGGATGGAAAACATACCGTTTTCGGTCATGTAGTGGAAGGACAAGATGTTGTGGATGCTGTTGCGCAAGGTGATCTTTTGGAATCTCTAGAAATCATAAGAGTAGGATCAGAAGCAGCACAATGGAATGCTGTGGAGGCTTTTAGAACGTTTGAAGGTTCTCGTGCGAAACGTATTGAGGCGGAACGTGCAGCTGCTGAAGCTGAAATGGAAAAATTAGCTGCTGGTTTTGAAAAAACGGAAAGTGGATTGCGTTACCAATTCATCCAAAGAGGTTCTGGTAAAAAAGCAGAAGATGGTAAAACAGTATCGGTTCACTATTCAGGACAATTACCAGACGGAAAAGTATTCGATAGTTCGTATGCACGTAAAAAACCAATCGAATTTCCTTTAGGAAGAGGAAACGTTATTGAAGGTTGGGATGAAGGAATAGCTTTATTACAAGTGGGAGATAAAGCACGTTTTGTGATTCCGTCGCACTTAGGATATGGTTCTCGTGGTGCCGGAGGGGTTATTCCACCTGACGCGACATTGATTTTTGATGTAGAGTTAATGGATGTGAAATAATACATTCTATTTTTTAAATATTTAAATCTCAAGACTTTGTTTTGGGATTTTTTTTACGCTTCTATTTAAGTAGTTTATCAAGGGTGGTTTATTACTATTTTATTTTACATTTGTGTATCTAATCAAACTATATTTAACCGCACAAATATTATTATTATGAAAAAAATGTTGTTTTCTTTTGCGCTAACAAGCTCTTTTTTGTTTGTAAATGCTCAATCTCCCTCAAAAAAAACAGATGCTCCAATGGGGCCTTCGACTGAAAAAGTAGAGACTTTAGTTTCCAATATTAAATTTAACCCTGACGAGAAAGTAATTACCCAACACATTTCGACAATAAAAGGACAAAAGGTTCCCTATCAAGCTACTACGGGAACTATGCCCGTTTGGGATGAAGATGGGAAAACAATTGCAGGAATTTTTTATACCTATTATGAGCGTTCAGATGTAAAAGATCGAGCAAGTCGTCCTTTGGTAATATCCTTTAATGGTGGTCCGGGTTCAGCTTCGGTTTGGATGCAAATTGCGTATACAGGGCCTACTTTGTTAAATATCGATGACGAAGGTTATCCTATTCAACCATACGGAATCAAAGAAAATCCATATTCTATTTTGGATGTAGCGGATATTGTTTTTGTAAATCCGGTGAATACAGCCTATTCAAGGATAACGAATAAAGAGACACCAAAAGCTACTTTTTTCGGCGTAAATGCGGATGTAAAGTATTTGGCAGAGTGGATAAAAACATTTGTAACGCGTTCCAACCGTTGGGCTTCACCAAAGTATTTAATTGGAGAAAGTTATGGAACTACTCGTGTTTCTGGCTTGGCTTTGGAATTACAAAACAATCAATGGATGTATTTAAATGGCGTAGTTTTGGTATCGCCAACTACTTTAGGAATTGAAAGAGGAGTTGTTTCTAAAGCGGCTTTGCGTTTGCCTTATTTTGCAGCAACGGCTTGGTTTCACAAGATGCTTCCTTCTGATTTGCAATCCAAAGACTTAACAGCGATGTTACCAGAAGTAGAAAATTTTACAATTAACGAATTGATTCCGGCATTGAGTAAAGGCGGATTTTTAGAAGCTTCAAAACGCTCAGAAATAGCGGCGAAAATAGCGCGTTATTCTGGAATGTCAGAAAAGGTAATTTTGCAAAATAATTTGGATGTTCCTTTGGATTATTTTTGGAAAGAATTATTAAGAGATCAAGGGCATACGATAGGTAGATTGGATTCTCGTTACAAAGGAATTGATAGAAAAGATGCAGGGGATAGCCCTGACTTTAATTCGGAATTGACTTCTTGGCTGCATTCGTTCACGCCAGCAATTAACATTTACATGCGAAATAATTTAGGATATAAAACCGATTTGAAATACAATATGTTTGGACCCGTTTATCCTTGGGATAATTCAGGAGATAAAACTGGAGAGAACTTACGTCAAGCGATGGCTCAGAATCCTTATTTACACGTTTTAGTGCAATCGGGTTATTATGATGGGGCATGTGATTATTTTAATGCGAAATACAATTTATGGCAAATGGATCCAAGTGGCAAACTAAAAGATAGAATGTCTTTTGAAGGGTATCGAAGCGGTCACATGATGTACCTGCGTAAAGAAGATTTGATAAAAGGAAACGAAGATTTAAGATCTTTTATTCAAAAATCGTTAGCAAAGCCAGGTTTTCCTGCAAAATACTAGAAATTAAAAAAGCCCGAAATCATATGATTTCGGGCTTTTTTAAATGTATTAAATGGAATTAAATATCATCAAAGTCAATATCTGTAAAGCTAGAAACCTCAGGAATAATTTCTTCTTCAGTACTATCAGCAGAATACTCTTTCTTAAAGTCTTTTTGGTGTCTTTCTGAAATTACTTCTTCTCCCTTATGGTTTAAAACGTATGAAGTCATATCGGCTAGAATTTCTGTAAAAGCAGCAAAATCCTCTTTATACAAGTATATTTTATGTTTTTTAAAGTGGAAAGAACCGTCTTCTTCAGTAAATTTTTTACTTTCAGTAATAGTGATGTAATAATCATCTGCCTTAGTGGCTCTTACATCAAAAAAATAAGTTCTTCTTCCAGCTCTTAAAATTTTAGAAAATATTTCTTCTTTTTCTAACATATCATTTTCTCTCATAATCCGTTGTCCATTTATTGGTTTATCGACATTCAAAAATGATAAAAAAAAATTGATTGACCAAAAATTATGATAAATCTTTTTCAGATAGTTGTTTCAAATACAAATCTGCATAGTAGCCTTTCTCATTTAGTAATTGATTATGAGAACCTTGTTGGATTATTTTTCCTTCCTCAATAATTATAATTTGATCTGCATTTTTAGCTGAAGAAACTCGGTGACTAACAATGATGGTAGTTTTATCTTTACAAATTTCGAATAAATTATTTAAAATGGTTTCTTCGGTTTCGGTGTCAACTGCGGATAAGCAATCGTCAAAAAGTAAAATAGGAGGGTTTTTAATGATAGCTCTTGCAATCGAAACGCGCTGTTTTTGACCGCCTGAAAGCGTTATTCCTCTTTCACCTAAAACGGTATCGTATTTTTTATTGAAACCCATAATGTTGTAATGTACGACAGCATTTTTTGCTGCTAACTCAATTTCTTCATCAGTAGCCTCTTCTTTTCCAAATTTGATATTATTCTTTATACTATCCGAAAACAGAAATGCATCTTGCGGAACAATTCCGATGCTGTTTCGTAAATCGTACAAATTAAGTGAGTGAATTGGAGTATTGTCTATATAAATTTCACCTTCGTTAATATCATGTAATCTAGTAATTAATGACAAAATAGTTGATTTTCCGGAACCTGTTTTTCCTAAAATCGCTAAAGTTTGTCCTTTGTGAACTGTAAACGAAATGTTTTGAATAGCATTTATATTGGTATCCTCATAGGTAAAATTGACGTTTTTGAATACAATACTACCTTCAATATTCGAATGATTCGGATTGGTATTTTTAATTTCAGGTTCTATTTTTAAAAATTCATTCAAACGTTTTTGAGACGCTTCAGCTTCTTGCACCATCGACGAAATCCAGCCTAGAGAGGCCACCGGCCAGGTCAACATATTGACATACAAAATAAATTCGGCAATAGTACCAATACTTTTGATAGTTCCTTCCATGTACATCAAACCGCCAAAATAGATAACTACTAAATTACTGATGCCAATCAAAGCTAACATTAGAGGGCCAAATAAAGATTGAACACGAGCCAAATCCAAACTTTTACTTTTACTTTCATTGGCTAATTCCACCATATTATTTTGATGCTGATTTTCTAAAGAATAGGCTTTTATTACCCGTATTCCCGAAAAAATTTCTTGAGAAAAACTAGAAACCTTTGATAAATATTGTTGGAATAGAGTACTTCGTTTATTGATTTCAGTACTTAGTTTGAAAATAGTATAAGATAAAATAGGTAAGGGTAAAAGGGTGTATAAAGTCAATTTTGGGGATACATTATACATATAAGCAATGACAATGGCAAAACGAATGAAGGTGTTAATGGTATACATTACTGCGGGTCCAACATACATTCTGACTTTAGAAACATCTTCACTGATTCGGTTCATTAAATCACCCGTTCTATTTTGTTTGTAGAACTGCTGCGATAGATTTTCATATTGTCTGAAGACTTCATTTTTTAAATCAAATTCAATATGACGAGACATTACTATTAATGTTTGACGCATTAAAAAAGTCAAAAAACCAGCAATAATAGTGGTTCCAATTATCAATAAAATATTGGTAACCAATTCGCCTTTAACTTGAGACAGAACAGTTGCTGAAGTTTTTTTTACATTTGAAAGGTTATCGAATTGTTCAATAGCATCTAGGGATTTACTGATCAGTTTTGGAGTGTATAAAGAGAAAAATTGAGCAATGATAGTTGTTACAATTCCTATTAAAAAACTAAATTTATATTTGACGAAGTACTTATTTAAATAACTTAATTCTTTCATTGTATTGGCGCTCTTTTCAATCACAAAGATACAGGAATAAAAATAATAATAGCCTGAAAAAACGATCACCATTATTTAAATTATTGAATTTCAATGCATTTTATATTGATTTAAAAAGAGAATTATTATTTTATTTTAAGGTATGAAATACCTACTTTTGCAACTTAATTAATTAAAAGTTCTTTCACAGTGGTAAATAGAAGACACATTCGCGTTAAGGTCATGCAAACAATTTATGCTATGCATCAAAACGGTTCGGATAACTTAGAGGGTCAAGAAAAATTTCTATTTTACAGTATCGATTCGATACAAGATTTATACTTAGTCATGGTTTCTTCTCTAATTGAGTTGGCCAAAAAAGAAAAAGTTTTTTTAAATTTATCAAGTCAAAAACATTTGGCTACCTCAGAAGAACGCAATCCCAATACAAAATTCGTTAACAATGCTATTTTTCAATTATTGGAAGAAAACAATTCGTTAAATAGTGCCTTAGAAGACAGAAAAATTAACAATTGGAATATTCATGATGATTATATTAATCTACTTTTAACTTCATTAAAAGAAAGTAAATTATACGGTAATTATATGAGCAATCCTAAAGCTACTTTTGAAGAGGACAAGCAGTTTGTGATTGATCTCTTTACCGATATTATTGTGCCAAATGAAAAATTATACGAATATTTAGAAGACGATAAATTAACTTGGATAGATGATATCCCAGTTGTCAATACGCAGATAGTGAAACAGCTGAAGGCAATTAAATCAGCTGAAGACGAAAATTTCAAGGTTCCAAAATTGTTTAAAGATGCTGAGGATAAAGATTTTGCCAAGGATTTATTCAGAAAAACTGTTTTGAACGAAAAAGAATTCGCTAAAGAGTTTGATTCCAAAACACCTAATTGGGACATGGATCGTATTGCTGAAATGGATACGATTATATTAAAAATGGCAATTTGTGAATTATTAAAATTTCCATCAATTCCAGTTAAAGTAACTTTAAATGAATATTTAGAATTAGCCAAAGAATATTCTACTCCAAAAAGTAGTATTTTTATCAACGGAATTCTTGATAATTTAGTAAAAGAGTTTCAAACTAATAAAAAAATGATCAAAGCCGGAAGGGGTTTGATGTAATATTTAAACAATAAATTAAAATTATGGAACAATTAACGCAATTTGCACCGTTCTTATTAATGTTTGTGGTAATCTATTTCTTTATGATTCGACCACAACAAAAAAGAGCTAAAGCTGAGAAAACATTTGAAAGTAGCTTAAAAGTAGGTGATAGAATCATCACTAAAAGTGGGCTTCATGGAAAAATTGCTGAATTAGCTGAAACAACTGTAGTTGTGGAAACGATGTCAGGAAAATTAAAAATGGAGCGTTCTGCTATTTCAATGGAAATGAGTGCTGCGCTTAACAAAAAGTAGGCTGTCTATTTTTCAAATAAAAAACTCCAAATTCAATTGAATTTGGAGTTTTTTATTTGAATTCATTTTAAAGTGTGATAGGATTAAAAATGAAATTCTAATTATCTCTTTTTGTTTTTCTTAGTCTTTTTTGACTTTTGTTTTGCTTTTTTAGCTTTAAGATGTGCTTTTACTTTTGCTTTTTTTGCTTTGTTCTTTTTCGCTTTTTTCGCCTTTTTGATCTTAGCTTTCGCTTTTTCTTTTTGATTTGCTTTCGCTACTTTCTTTTTATCTTTTTCTTTCATCTTTTTATTTTTATTAGATCCTGATTTGTTCGTTTTTACAACAATTTCAGTAATTACTATTTCACTCTCTAAAATTTCATTTTTATCAGTGGTTTCTCTTGTTGGGTCGTTTTGCTCCACTTCATTTACCTTTGAATCGTGCTCTAAAGACGTTAGATTCTCATTTTTCTCTTCACTCATGATGTTTACTTTTTTGTATTACACTAATTGATATTGTATTAAATGTAAATTTAATATTACTTCAATGTTAATTAATTGTAAACAAAGGTAAGTGATTAATAGGAATTCCAATGTTAAGTTTTTGACCTTAAAAAAATAATTAAATAACTGATTTTCAATTATTTAATGATTTTAAAGTAGTATATTAATTTCAAAATATATTTTTAAAACGCTACTAAACAGACAGTAATAAGAAAAAGCTATTTGAAGTTACTTTGATAAAGCTGTTAATTCTGCAATTTTTACAATAACATCCACTGCTTTTTGCATACTTTCTACAGGAACATATTCGTATTTGCCGTGAAAGTTATGTCCGCCAGCAAAAATATTTGGACAAGGCAATCCCATGTATGACAACTGAGAACCATCTGTTCCCCCTCGTATGGGTTTGATAAGCGGTTTAATACCTAAATCTTTCATCGCTTTTTCAACTATATCTACAATGTGTTTTACCGGCAATATTTTTTCTCTCATGTTGAAGTATTGATCCTTTATTTCAACTATGGTAATATCTTCTCCAAATTGTTTGGCAAACTTTTTATTGATTTTTTTTGAAATTC
>CANHKZ010000023.1 GCA_947461425.1 Flavobacteriaceae bacterium
ACTATCAAAGGATTCAATATGATTATTGATGGTGAACTAGATCACTTGCCAGAAGCTGCTTTCAACCTTAAAGGAACCATTGAAGACGCTATCGAAGCAGGAGAAAAAATGTTGGCAGAAGCATAATTCAATTAACAATGGATAATTAACAATTGACAATGTAAAAAATTATCAATTATCAATTATCAATTATCAATTATCAATTATCAATTATCAATTTTAAAAAATGATTTTAGAAATAGTATCACCAGAGGCAAAGTTATTTTCAGGAGAGATTACTTCCTTATACCTACCAGGAGTAGATGGGGATTTTCAAATCTTGAACAATCACGCGCCTATTGTTTCTTTGCTTAAGAAAGGTACAGTAAAAATTGCAGCGCCAAGTTTTACACTTTCTAAAGAAGCAGCATCAAAATTAACGAAAGTAAATGACCAATTGTATACCTTAGCAGTGGAGTCAGGTACAATCGAAATGAAAGATAATAAAGTAATTCTGTTAGCTGATTAATACGAATTTCGCTGAATAAAAAAAGCCTAACATTTTGTTAGGCTTTTTTATTTTAGATTGCTCTAGAGATTGGTTGAAAATAAAACAAACCACTTATTTAATTTTTCAACTTATATCTAATTTATTCTGCCCCATCAAAACGTGCTCTTGCTATTGCAAAGCCACCAACGGTTTCTCCAAGCTGTAATCCTTTTTCGCAATCACTTCTATAATGGATTGCTCCAAATAATCGTGAGTTAGACGCATCTTTTGCCAACGCTTTAAATTCACTCGTTTTGGCAGGAATAATATGAGATAATACAGTTGCAGCTGCTCCACTAAAAGTAGAGTGTCCAGACACATAAGCAGGGAAATTAGGAATTCCGGTCAATGTTTTTATGGAAGGGTCTATTTGCGTTGGTCTCGGATTAAAGTAATAATATTTTGCATCCCAACAACTAATAGCGGCATCCATTAGCGAAAGATTCAACAATGCCATATTTCTAGCCCAACGCACTTCGCTATAATTTTGCGCTACAAAAGCATCTGCAGCTATTGCGTTCCAATGTCCCGGCGGAGTATAAGTTCCAACTCCATCGGCCCAAAAGGTTACAATTTCCATTTCTTTTCGAGTGGCATTTTGGCTGAATTTTTTAATCTCTGCTACTTCTTTGGCAAATTGGACTGATTTTGTTGATGGCGGTGCTATAGGGCGACTTGCTATAATATCAGCAGTTGTCATTAAAAAAGAGCGAACATTTCCAAATAAAGGCAACATAGGAGGTCGAACGGGTAAATCTAAAGACAGCCAAGGAATTTCTCCTTTAGCTTTTGTTTGAGTTTCGAGTTGTGACCAAATTGCTTGGTTACCAACAGCAGCTCCCATTCCATCTCCAGCGGCTCTTGCGATGTATTTTGCGGCAATTTTTCTTCCTAATGTTATTCCAGCTTCTACATCGCTACGCACGTTAGCTCCACTGATTATTCTATATAATTTTTCTTCCTCGGCTTTACCATTAATATAAGCAATCTCAGTTGGGAACAATAATTTTAATAATTCTACTGTAACTCCCGCTAATACGCCATCTTCTGACGGGTAAGAAGGCAAGCTATTTTTTGGGACTAGCACATTTAAAGTATTGTCTGCCACATATGGAGCTACTCTATTGTATAATTTTTTATAATACCAAGTCGCTACTAATGCATCGTATTGCGCCGCACTTACATAGGCATACGCGCGTGCCGCATAAGGAGGATTTGAAAAAGGGAATGGGGTATTCGCAAATGGGTTGGCAGCAGAAGGTGTTGGGTAGGTTCCATCTGCATTTTGATAGGGTGGTAAATTGTGTTTGGCTACTAAGGTTCGCATAATTTCGTTCCAACGCAATACACTTCCAGCGCTCCAGTATTTAATGACGGCTTTTTGGTCGTTAGTAATATTGGCTTGATAACTTTTAATTTCATTTATTTCTCGAGTAAAGGCAGCATTTGTAATAGCTATTGGAGCCTCCAAACTGAATTCATCTGGAGCGATGAGTAAAATTGCTCGCCAAGTTCCCGCTAGATCATCATTAGCAGCAGGAGTTAATGTTGGATAATTTTCAGAGCGATCATAAATCTCACTGCTACAAGATAAAAGTGAGGCTAATGAAAGAATTGTAAAAAGAATGATAACTATATTTTTCATGTTATTTTTTGTTGAAGTTGATGATATAAAAGAATCCAGCATACACTGCGTTGGTTTGTCCTACATTGCGTCCGTCCAATACACGATTGAATCCGCTAACAAGAGAAAGCGCTGGTTTTTTAGGGAAAGTATATTTGGTGTGCACCCCCACTTTAACAGCATTCATTACATTGCTTGGGAACGGCATATTGTTTTTGGTAATATCAAATCCACCTTGGGTTACTTGATTGTCAACAAAAGCTTCTACAATTAAACGGCTTGAACGGTATCCTATTCTGAAATTGATATTGATAACATCTGGCAAAGCGACTTCATTAGAGTGAATCATTTCAGTGGTAAAGTAAGCGTTACGGTCTATTGTAATTTTAGCTCTTTTCAGATACGCACCAGAAAGCGTGGTGAAAAAGGTACCTCTTTGGTAATCTCCCATCAAACGAAAAGTGCCTGTGCTACTTTGAGAACCAATGCTCAACGGTAAATAGTCAGCTACATAGTTGGTTGTTGGAATCGAAATTCCCGCAATAGTATATAATGAATAGGTAGCTCCACCAATCGTTTTTTCAATAGGCATGTATTTTATTGTAGCCGAGAAATCTTGTAATCCATTTTGTCCTTTTAAAGTACCCGCCGAGGCCTTGGTTGTAATGTAGGGCAAACTCACAATAACGTTCAATTTGTCAAAAACTCCGTAGTTTGCATTGACACTGATGTTATTATTAGAGACCGTGCCTAAATTTTGGTTGTCTCTTTTAAAAGTGCCTTCCCAATAGTTATCCCAAGCACCGTATTGATAAACGGCACCGGTACAAAGTTGTTTTTTACTCATCATAATACCGTCAATTTCGGTTTGGGCATTGGCGAATAATGTGCTTAATAGTAGGCAAAAGAGGTATGTTTGTTTCATTTTTGTAGTAATTGGTTGTGACTTACAAATGGCAAATACTTTTTTTTTGAATATTTGAATCCATTAGTAAGAATAATAAACATGAAATGAGTGAATGAGTTGAAGCGATGATGCATACCTTGAAAAGATAATTGCGTCTCGGGTTTATACCAAATGGATAATTAAAAATTGACTAGAAAGATTGATTTAAAAACGGAATTGCTGTTGCTCGTTAGTTTCGAGAAGCGCGCCTACTTTCTAAAAAATAAGATATTAAATTGGTTCAACCAAAATTAAATAAAATCCGGAGGTGAATAGGGTAATGAAAGATGACCTGGATTCGTAAATTCAGCGCCATTGATAGCAAATGCCTCAGATGAAGCAACGGCTTGAGGTGGCTTAGGAATGCTCATTTCAGGATTGTCAATATAATCTTTGATAAACGATTTTAATAATTTTTTTGATGGAGATTTACTGGAATTACCGCTATTGAATAATTGACTATCAACGATGTCGTTTAAATCTTTACTTACTGTATTCTCATTTGTGTTTGGCAAGTAATACAACCATAAAACATTATTTTTTATTTGTTTTTTAAAGACATGGTAGCTTTTATTATTAATGATTACATCTTCATTCACCTCTTCAAATTCGGTATCATCAACAAAGGAATATAAAGAGGCATTCAAACGCAATACTCGAAAATCAGAATGGGTTGTTTTTTCCATGCGCGCAACCCATGCTTGCTGCTCTTTATAAGCAAACATTAAATAGTAACCAATCATGTTGTAGAACAAGGTTACAATTAAAAAAAGGGTGGCTATTCTCTTCATTGAGTTCGAAAGTAGGAAACTATTTGATCATCAGGCTTTGTAAATAATATATTTTAACATTTTTTTAACAAAAGTTAATCGATTTTAAAATCGAAAACCTTTTCGCTTTTTCAAGTATTCAAAAGACCAAAAAATTCCCTTATTTTTGTAGCGTATGAAAAAGTTGCCAGAAATTCTTTCCAACAAATTAGCAGTTCGACTGCAAAATAACGCACTAAGGAGTTTGCCGCTTGCGACCGATCTAGTTGATTTTGCTTCTAATGATTATTTGGGCTTATCCAATTCCAAAACTATTTTTGAAGCAACACATCAGTATTTAGTAGTCAATAATCAAATACAAAATGGTGCTACAGGATCTCGATTACTTTCTGGGAATCATCTCGTTTACAAAGAAAGCGAGAAACTTATTGCCCAATTTCATGAATCGCCAGCAGCATTGATTTTCAATTCAGGTTACGATGCTAATGTGGGATTTTTTAGTGCTGTCCCTCAAAAAGGGGATTTGATTTTGTATGATGAATTGTGCCATGCGTCTATTCGAGACGGAATCCAATTGTCGAATGCAAAAGCGTATAAATTCCAACACAATGACTTTGAAGATGTGGAACGATTACTTGTTCGACATCCTGAAACTACTATTTATATTGTTACCGAATCGGTTTTTTCAATGGATGGCGACACGCCTAATTTAGAAGAATTAGTACAATTGGCTGAAAAATACAAGGCGTATGTGGTAGTTGATGAGGCACATGCATTGGGAGTTTTAGGAGGTAAAGGCGAAGGCTTGGTACAAAGTTTACAGATACAAGATGTTGTTTTCGTTAGAATCATGACTTTTGGAAAAGGATTGGGTTGTCATGGAGCGGCAATTTTAGGAGGAGAAGATTTGAAAAGTTATTTGGTCAATTTTGCACGAAGTTTTATTTATACTACAGGGTTATCACCTCATTCAGTTGCGACTATTTTGACTGCCTACCAGGAGTTGGATAAAGCAACAGAAAAGTTACAGCAATTGAAAAATAATATTGCGCATTTCAATCAGGAAAAGAATCGATTGAGCTTAAAGCCTTTATTTGTTCATAGCAAATCAGCCATTCAATCGGCTATTATTCCGGGGAATGAGAGGGTAAAAAGCATAGCGCAACAATTGCAAAATAAGGGTTTTGATGTAAAACCAATTTTATCTCCCACTGTTCCCGAGGGGCAAGAACGATTGCGGTTTTGTTTGCATAGTTACAATTCGGCAGCCGAAATTTCGGAAGTGTTGCGTTTGTTGAGTATCTTTGTGTTTTAGAATTTTTAAATATAAACTTTTTCGAAATTTGCCCCTTTTTTGTGAACTTTGAGGTTAAATAAAATTTATGAAACTATTTATAACAGGAATTGGTACCGATGTAGGTAAAACCATTGTCTCTTCTATCATCGTCGAAGCTTTGGAAGCTGATTATTGGAAACCTATTCAAGCAGGAGATTTAGACAACTCAGACAGTCATAAAATTCAATCTTATATTTCTAATGATTTAACTGTTATCCACGACAATAGTTATAAACTGAATACCCCAGCAAGTCCCCATTTAGCTGCAGAAATAGACAAAATCACAATTAATTTAAATCAGATTATTGAACCAAAAACCACCAATCACCTTGTAATTGAAGGAGCGGGTGGTTTATTGGTCCCTTTAAATAGTTCGGATTATATCATTGATTTAATACAAAAAGACTATAAAGTAATTGTAGTATCCAGACATTATCTAGGCAGTATTAATCATACATTATTAACATTAGAAGCATTACAATCCAGAAATATTCCAGTATCAGGGATTGTATTTTCAGGTGACGAACATCCTTCTTCTGAGGGAATTATATTAGGCAAGACAAATGCGAGATGTATCGGAAGGATAGAAAATGAGCCTTATTTTGATAGAGAAGTGATACGTTATTATGCAGATAAATTTAGAGAGCAACTGCAAAGTTTATAAAGACTTTTTGAAACTACTACTTTTTCTCTGTGTATCTTTGTTTATTAATTTTTACGTATGAGTTTTTCATTAAGAGATAAAAAACACAATTGGCATCCCTATACCCAGCATAAGACTGCTCCGGATTTTCCAGCAATTACGAAAGGAAATGGCGCTTTGCTATGGGATGAAAATGGCAAAGAATACATTGATGGAATAGCTTCTTGGTGGGTAAATCCTTACGGGCACGCCAACCAAGTTATGGCTGATGCTATATACAAGCAATTAACTACTTTAGAACATGTTTTATTTGGTGGTTTTACACATAATAAAGCGGTTGAGCTATCGGAGAAGTTAGTACAAATTTTGCCTAAAAATCAACAAAAATTATTCTATTCCGATAACGGTTCTACTGCTGTTGAAGTAGCTATTAAAGTAGCTTTGCAATACAATTATAACAAAGGAATCAAGAAAACTAAAATCATTGCTTTTGAAGATGCCTTTCACGGAGACACTTTTGGAGCCATGGCTGCCAGTGGCATTTCCTTTTTTACAGAAGCTTTTCAAGGATCGCTTTTAGAGGTAATTCGCATTCCTATTCCTGTGGAAGGGAAAGAGGATCAAACCAAACAACAGTTAGAACAGTTACTACTAACTAATGAGTTTGCAGCCTTTATTTTTGAACCATTAGTACTTGGCGCAGCGGGGATGATTATGTATTCTCCTCAAATTTTAGATGAGTTGATTGCAATGTGCAAAGAGTACGATGTGTTTACTATCGCCGATGAAGTGATGACCGGTTTTGGTAAAACAGGTAAAACATTTGCCTGTGATTATTTATCGCTGCAACCCGATATGATGTGTTTGTCAAAGGCACTTACTGGCGGAACCATACCTATGGCAATAACGTCCTTCACACAAGAGATTTTTGATGGGTTTTATGACAATGATACATCAAAAGCACTATTTCACGGACATACTTTTACCGCAAATCCTACAGGATGTGCCGCGGCTTTAGCCAGTATTTCTATTTTACAAACGGATGCAATTCAGAAAAACATTCAAGAGGTGAATCATTCTCATTTGCAATTTGAAATACAAATAAAAAAGCATCCAAAAGTTGTTGCAACTCGGGTTCTTGGAGTAATTTTTGCGCTTGAAATAAAATCAGATGTTAAAGAAAGTTATTACGGTAACCTGCGCAATAAATTATACAATTTTTTCATTGAAAACGGAGTGATATTACGTCCAGTTGGTAATGTTGTTTATATTTTACCTCCCTATGTTATCACTAAAGAGCAATTACAAAAAGTATATCAAGTTATCGAGAATGCTCTTGAAATAGTCTAATTTTGCATAAAATTTATCCTTTGTCACACACAATCTCCATAACTTCAATTGCCACAGTTTCTCCTTTGGGAAATGATTCCGAAACTATTTGGAACCAGTATCAAAATTCCAAACCGTGTTTTGAAAGTCAGTTTTTAGACCAAAAAAATACTTGGGTAGGTGCATTGGATAAAGATTCAAAAGCGAAAGTTGCAGCTTTGAGACAATCGGATAGTAAATACAATTTCTTAGATAATTCTGTTTTGTACGCTATCCTTGCTTCGCGTAAAGCGATGGCAAAAGCGGGTTGGTCCAAAAATGATGTTTTCGGAATTAACATTGGTTCTTCTCGAGGCGCCACTGATTTATTTGAGAACCATTTTAAAGAGTATATTTCGACTGGAAATGTGCCAATACTCACTTCTCCAACCACTACATTAGGGAATATTTCTTCTTGGGTGGCTCACGATTTACAAAGTTCGGGACCCGAAATTTCGCATTCTATTACCTGCTCCACTGCTTTACATGCGGTACTGAATGGTGTTGCTTGGTTACGTTCGGGAATGGCCGATAAGTTTTTAGTTGGCGGGAGCGAAGCCCCTTTGACTGATTTCACCATTGCCCAAATGCGTGCCTTAAAAATTTATTCTCGAAGTCAAGATGAATATCCCAATCGCGCATTAGATTTAGAAAAAACACAAAATGCTTTGATTTTAGGTGAAGGTGCTGGAGTATGTTGTTTGGAAATAGGAAAAAAAGCAAATGCGTTGGCTTATATTGAAGGGATTGGGTATGCTACTGAAATTTTAGAACACAACATTTCCATTTCTGCTGAAGCGGATTGTTTTCAAAAATCCATGAAAATGGCTTTGGTAAATACTGATTTATCTGAAATTGACGCTATTGTAATGCATGCGCCAGGAACCATTAAAGGCGATTTGACGGAATACAAAGCCATTGAAAAAGTATTTGGCAAGGAAATTCCATTATTGACCACCAACAAATGGAAAATAGGCCACACTTTTGGCGCTTCGGGGATTTTGAGTTTGGAATTGGCTATTTTGATGTTACAACACAATCAATTTGTAGGCGTTCCTTTCGCGAAAGCACAAACACAGACAAAACCCATTAGGAAAGTACTGGTGAATGCTGTTGGTTTTGGCGGTAATGCCGTGAGTATTTTATTGGCAATTTAATTAGTAGCTTCTAGCTCCTTCACTTTTTCGTAGACCCAATTGCTTTCGTAACCTTTTCGCAATAAGAAATCACAGCATTTTTTTCTTTTTTTGAGTGTGTTGGATTCTTTTACGGAATGCCAATTTCGTTCCGCTAAAGTATTAAAATTAGTATAGTATTCTTCGGGAGTTATTTCTTTGAGTGCCAAATTGATGTTGTAGGTCGAGATGTTTCTAAATTTCAATTCGTTGACGATGCGCACTTTACCCCAAAACTTAATGCGGTGTTTTCCTCGGGCAAAACTACAGGCAAACCGACTTTCGTTGAGGTAGTTTTCTTGAATTAAATGCGCTAAAATTTCGTCAATTTCTGTTGCATCCATTTTCATAGTGCGTAATTTTTGCACTACTTCGTCGTGACAGCGTTCCTGATAGGCACAGAAATGTTCTATTTTATGAATCGCTTCTTTAACGGAATTGACTTCGCTCATTGGGATTGTTTTATGCTGAAAAGTAAGTAATTTATTTGAATTGCTATCTTTTGGCTTGCTAAAAAAATCATTAAATTTGTGTATTAAAATATATTCTATTTTAAGTTATATTTGTTATAACTAATTGAATTGATATACTTTATCATAATTTAAAGCGCCCCCTTTATGTTATACTTTACCCAAATTAAGCCCCAAAAAAGCATTGCCTTTTTTCTATTCTTTCTTTTTTCTTGTTTTGGCTATAGCCAAGAAGTTCAAGTTGATCCAAACTTTAATCCGTATGATAATGGACTTTTAGGAGACGGTTTTGACGGCACGGTCAGGACTCTTTCTCTTCAAAATGATGGCAAGTTAGTTGTAGGTGGTGAATTCCTGAATTTTAACGGAAGTGCTAGTCCGTATCTCTGCCGTTTACAAATGGATGGCTCTAAAGACGCTGAATTTAATTTAGGCACCGCTTTTAACGGAAAAATTTACACTTCTTTGGTGCAATCAGACGGCAGAATTATAATTGCTGGCTCATTTACTACATTTAATGGAAGCCCTGTAGGCCGAATAATTCGATTAAATAGCAACGGCTCTATAGATTCTAGTTTTGACACTTCTGTAGCTGCAAACAGTGGTACAATATACGGTTTGGCATTACAAACTGACGGGAAATTGATTGTAGTAGGAAGTTTTACAAAGTACAATGGAGTTACGGTAAATAGAATAGTTAGATTGAATTCAAATGGAGAATTGGATACCGGTTTTGTTACTGGGACAGGGGCGAACAGTACAATTGATGATGTGGCGATTGCTTCTGATACTACAATAATGCTTTCGGGGACATTTAGTTCATTTAATGGGAATTCTAATTATTCAAAAATAGTAAGGTTACTTTCCGATGGAAGGATAGATGCTAACTTTTCTATAGGAACTGGTTTTGATGATGCAATTGAAGCCATCGCCATCCAGTCTAATGGTAAAATTCTTGTAGGTGGTAGTTTTTTGAATTACAACGGAACAACTCAAAACAGAATTGTTTCTTTGAATACCAATGGAACTGTAGATACTAGTTTTCAATCGGGAACAGGGTTTACTAACGGCGAAGTTCAAGCCATTCAAGTGACTTCTAGTGGAATTTTAATAGGGGGTAGTTTTAGTGATAAATATAAAACAACTAACGTAAATCGGTTGGTTTTGTTAAATTCAAATGGAATCTTAAATACCAATTTTAATATTGGCTCAGGACCATCTTCAGCTACGATTTATACTTTATGCGGATCATCAGATAGCTTTTTTGTAGGAGGTTCTTTTTCTGTTTTTGATGAGTCGAAACAAGGTAAATTAGCTAAAATATCTCTTTTAGGAGAATTGGATTCTGGGTATTTAACTGCAGGTGTAGGTTTCGATAAAACCGTTGAAAGAATGGTTTCATTTTCCGACGAAAGTTTTATTGCTTTTGGGAGTTTCACTCAATTCAATGGAAAACCTGTTAATCGAATAGCAAAACTTAATTCCAAAGGGGAGCTGGACACTACTTTTAATCCTAATCAATCAGGAGCAGATAATACAGTAAAAGAAGTGTTGGTACAGCCAGACGGCAAACTCTTAGTAGCGGGAAATTTTATTAAATACAATGATCTTACTGTTAAACGTTTAGTCCGTTTGAATATTGATGGTTCGCAAGACAGTTTGTTTAACATGGGTACTGGTTTTAATTACATGGTGTATTCCATTGCATTACAATCCGACGGTAAAATTTTAGTAGCGGGAAGTTTTACCACTTACAAAGGGATGGCTGTAAAAAAAGTGATTCGATTATTTCCTAACGGGGATCTAGATACTAGTTTTAACATCGGCACAAATCCTAATGACACACCAAATTTATTGTTACTTCAATCGAATGGGCAACTTTTAGTAGCTGGAGATTTTAGCACATTTAATGGAATGGCTACAAATAAATTAGTTCGTTTGAATACCAATGGTTCTGTAGATACGAGTTTTTCTACAGGGACAGGATTTACGGGTTCAATTTATTCAATGACATTGCAAAATGACGAAAAAATTCTAGTTGGAGGTTCGTTGTCAAAATATAACGGTCAAACTATTGGCAAAATTATACGGTTGAATTCAAATGGCACTTCAGACAGTTCTTTTAATTCAGGCTCAGGTTTCAGTGGCGGAACAGTGCGATCTATTGTGGTACAAACCAATGGGAATATTCTAGTAGGAGGTTCTTTTTTGGGAAAATACAACGGTATTGATGTAAAAAGAATGGTAAGATTGTTGCCTAACGGAACTTATGATACTTCGTTTCCAATAGTATTAAATGGAGAAGTTAATAGTCTTTTTTTGGTTAAAGGCGGAGCCGTTATTGGAGGTGATTTCAATTCAATTTTAGGAATTTCGAAACATAGAATAGCAAAAATACTATTTTGTCAAGAGGGAACAATTTGGAATGGAACTACTTGGAGTAATGGCATGCCTAATGTTGATAAAACGGTTGTTTTTAATGCTAGTTATGATATTACAACCGATACCAAGATATGCTCGTGTATTGTAAATTCTGGAACAATAGTTACGGTAAAAAATGCGGCTACTCTAGAATTAGGTTCAAACTATACAGTTGCTGGTAGTTTAGTTTTCGAAAGCAATTCCTCTTTGCTTCAAGAAGAGGGGACCATGCAAAATACAGGGAATATTCAATTTAAAAGAAGATCAACACCTATTCGAAAAATGGATTATATGTATTGGTCATCGCCTGTGGTGAATCAACAATTAAGAGCGCTTTCTCCGGATTCACCTTCGGACCGTTTTTTCTCTTTTGACGCGAATTCCAATAATTGGAAAAGAGAATCAACAAATTCAGTTATGGAAGTAGGTAAAGGGTATATTTTTCAACCACCACTAAATTTTTCAGAGACAATTCCTTCGGTTTTCGAAGCGACTTTTTTAGGAATTCCAAAAAATGGTCTAGTCACTATTCCGATTGCCAAAAATCTAACGCTAAATCTTATTGGTAATCCCTATCCATCAGCTATCGATGCTGATACATTCATTTTTGAAAATCAAAGTATTCTTCAAGGGAGCTTGTATTTTTGGACCCACAACACTCCAATTGCAAATGGTCAATACTCTTCAGATGATTACGCTGTGTATACCATTTTGGGTGGTGTAGGAACGGCAGCTAAAAACATCGGAATAAATAACACAATCCCCAATGGTAAAATTGCATCAGGGCAAGCCTTTTTTGCTTTGGGAGCCAATCAACAAGGGAATATCGTCTTTAACAACTCCATGCGATTACAAGGAGAAAATAGCGTATTTTTTAAAAACAGTTGGAATAAATCGGAAGCTTCCTCTAAATTTGAAAAACACCGAGTTTGGCTTAATTTATCTAATCAAAAAGGGGTATTCAAACAAATCTTGGTGGGCTATTCTACAGGAGCAACCAATGGAAAAGATGCACTGTTTGATGGCGTATCTTTAGATAGCAATGAATGGCTCGATTTTTACAGTGAAAACGAAGGATTTAAAAACACGATTCAAGCTAGAGCTTTACCTTTTGATAGTACCGATTCAGTTCCGATAGGCTACCGAACTAAACTTGAAGGAGATTATTCGATACGTTTGGAAAATTTTGACGGTTTGTTTACAAATCAAAACCTTTTTTTAGAAGACAAACAAGAAGCAAGAATACATGATTTGAAGAAAGGGGAATATACCTTCTCTACAGCAAAAGGAACTTTTGATAATCGATTTGTATTGCGATATCAAATTAAAAGTACAGTCCCAGAAGAAACCAACGCTGAGGTACAAATAGGAACGCATAACAATCAAATTCAAATTAGTTCGTTTAAAGACAAATTCAATCAAGTGTTTTTGTATTCGTTGGAAGGAAAGCAATTGTATCTAGCCAATAAGTTGGAAACGAAAACGCACTTTATCGATGCGGCACTTTGGAAAGCAAAAGTATTAATCGTTCAAATTACTTTGGAAACAGGAGAGAAAATCAGTCGCAAGGTCTTGTTTTAAAAGAAAAAGCTTCCAGTCTTTACAGGCTGAAAGCTTTAATGTACTTGGATTATATTTTATTTCCCAATAATGGAAGCTTCTACATTGCGTTCAATTTTGTGTCCTGGGCGCGACCATTTTGGTTTTTCGCCTAAGGCTGCATATTGTGAATCTTCGGCTTCTACTGTTGGCGGTTGTACCATTTTAGTAAATGCTTTTTGGGGTTGTAATCCTAGTGTTTCAAACATTTTCATGTCTTCGTTTACATCTGGATTGGGTGTAGTCAATAATTTATTTCCTGCAAAGATTGAATTGGCACCTGCAAAGAAACACATCGCCTGACCTTCTCGGCTCATATTAGTTCTACCAGCGGATAAACGCACTTGTGTATCTGGCATGACAATTCTAGTAGTAGCTACCATTCGAATCATTTCCCAAATTTCAACTGGGACTTCATCTTCCAAAGGCGTTCCGTCAACAGCTACCAAAGCATTGATTGGCACTGATTCTGGTTGTGGGTTTAAGGTAGAAAGAGCGACTAACATTCCGGCTCTATCTTCGATGCTTTCTCCCATTCCTATAATTCCGCCACTACAAACGGTAACATTCGTTTTACGAACATTTTCTATCGTTTGCAAACGGTCTTCAAAACCGCGTGTCGAAATCACTTCTTTATAATATTCTTCTGAAGTATCTAAATTGTGGTTGTAGGCATACAAACCTGCTTCGGCAAGACGTTGTGCTTGGTTTTCGGTAATCATCCCTAAAGTACAACATACTTCCATGTCTAATTTGTTGATGGTACGCACCATTTCTAGGACTTGGTCAAATTCTGGTCCGTCTTTTACATTTCGCCAAGCCGCTCCCATACAAACACGAGAAGATCCGGCTGATTTGGCGTTCAAGGCTTGTGCTTTTACTTGACTAACGGACATTAAATCATTACCCTCTACGTTGGTATTGTAACGTGCTGCCTGAGGGCAATAGCCACAATCCTCTGAACACCCACCTGTTTTGATTGACAATAAAGTAGAAACTTGAACCACGTTTGGATCGTGATTTTCTCTATGAATAGTTGCTGCATCATACAGTAAGTCCATCATGGGTCTGTTGTAAATAGCAATAATTTCTTCTTTTGTCCAGTCGTGTTTTGTAATGCTCATTGATATAATTTTATAGTTCAAAAGTAATCAAATAGTTTCAAACAAGCAATTGCCCTTATTTAAAAGGGGAGCTACTTATTTGTGTAAATTTTGAAGGTAGTGTTTTGAAAAATCTTGGTCTTCTTTTAATTGCTTTGTTAGCAATTCCAAAGACGCGAATTTCATTTCTGAACGAATAGGTTGTAAAATAGCAATTTGTATTTGCTGATCGTAAATATCCAAATCAAAATCGAAAAAGTGAACTTCAATGGTTCTGTTTTTCCCGTGAACTGTTGGGTTGAAACCAATATTCATCATTCCAAAAATTGTTTTGCCCTCTATTTCCGCTTGTACAACATAGACGCCATTTTTTGGCACTAATTTATAGTCTTCTCCCAATTCAATATTGGCTGTTGGGAAACCAATCGTTCTTCCTAATTGTTTTCCTTTAACAACCGTCCCGCTTAAAAAATAAGAATATCCAAGGAATTCGTTTGCTAAATTGATTTCTCCCTCTTCCAGAGCAGTTCTAATTTTAGTAGAACTAATAGCGATTTCGTTGATTTCTTGCGCCAAGATTTGCTCAACTTCAAAACCATATTTCAACCCAAAAGTGGTTAGGTCATCGATATTGGCAGTTCTGTTTTTTCCAAACCGGTGGTCATAGCCAATGATGATTTTGTGAATCTGCAATTGGTCAACTAAAACAATTTTTACAAATTCTTCAGCACTTAATTGAGCAAAGCGCTCGTCAAAAGGGTGTATTATTAAGTTTTCGATTCCTATTTTTTCAAATAATACTATTTTTTCATCAATGGTATTTAATAATTTCAAATCCGATTTCCCTTCTAATACCATTCTTGGATGCGGGAAAAAAGTAAGAACCGTACTTTCATATTTTCCCTTATCGGTATTTTTAGCTAATTTGTTTAGAATTGAGCAGTGACCAATATGTACTCCGTCAAAAGTACCAAGGGTTAAAATGGTTTTTTTTCCAGAATGAAATTCGTTTATGGAATGAAAAATTTTCAACTTATTTTCAGTTTATTTGGGTGCAAATTTAAACTAAACTAATTAAAATTTCGTTTCAAAATGAATTCCTTTTTGGGCGAATACGAAACTATCTTAAAAAAATATCTTTAAACGCGATTTTTTTAATAAAAAACTTGATTTTAAATTACCGTTTTAAATCAAAAACCTAATTTTGATTTCCAAAGTCACCAAATTCTATGAATAGATATTTTCAATTGCTATTTCTTTTCTTTTCTTTTTCACTGCTACAAGCCCAAAATGTATCGCCGTGGAAAAGGATTCCTTTTAAAACAGCTTTGACAACAGAAAACACTATTGCTCAAAAAAATCTAAGCAATTCATTATTTTTTGAATTGGATAAATCGGTATTAAGTCAGTCTTTAGATTCGCTTCAAGCGCCTTTTAGTATAAATGAGCTAGTAATTGAAATACCAAATAAGAAGGGAGAATTAGAGCAATATCAAATTCATGAATTTTCTAATTTCGAACCAGATTTACAAGCACAATTCCCAACTATTAAATCCTATGTTGGAAAAAGTTTATCCAATAAAGAGGCAACACTTTATTTTAGTTTTTCACCAAACGGTATACAAACGATGGTATTACGCCAAGACCAACCCACTGAGTTTATCGAAAAAGTTTTAGGGACTCAAGAGGTTTATGAACTTTTCGATTCCAATAGCGTTAATCCTGACAAGCTCCCTTTGTACTGCACCACTATTGACAAAGAGCTTAACAATTTACAAGAAAAAATTACCACAACATCGTCATCGCTTAGTGGTCAATTTAAAACCTTGCGTTTAGCTTTAGCTTGCACAGCAGAATATACTGCCTATTTTGGCGGACTGTCTCAAGCTTTAGCTGCCATGAATGCAACTATGACTCGAGTAAACGCTATTTTTAATAGAGATTTGGCGGTGCATTTGAATTTGATTTCAAACACTACGGCTTTGATTTATACCAACCCACTAACTGATCCCTATTCTCCCGCAATAGTTGGCGCAAACGGCGCTTGGAATTTAGAATTACAAAGGGATTTAACCACTAAAATAGGGAGTGGAAATTATGACATTGGTCATTTGTTTGGTGCAACTGGAGGTGGAGGCAATGCAGGCTGTATCGGTTGTGTGTGTCAAAACCCATCGTCTTTAAATGATGTGGCTAAAGGGGGCGGATATTCTTCTCCAGCAAACGGAAGACCAGAAGGAGATACTTTTGATATCGATTTTGTAATACATGAAATGGGGCATCAATTGGGGGCAAATCACACTTTTTCTCATGAAGTTGAAGGCACAGGGGTTAATGTAGAACCAGGAGGTGGGTCAACAATTATGGCATATGCTGGAGTTACTGATTATAATGTGCAAAACAATTCAGATGATTATTTTGCTTTTGTTAGCATTGAACAAATACTCCATAATTTGGCTACAAAAAGTTGTCCGGTTAGCTCGATTATTTCAAATGCCACCCCTATTGCCAATGCTGGGGAGGATTTTATAATACCAAAAGGAACCCCATTTATATTAAAAGGATCTGGTTCAGATCCAAATGGAGATATAATAAGTTATTGTTGGGAGCAGAACGATTCAGCTATTACTAGTATAGGTCCAAACAGCATTGCGTATCCCACAAAAGTTGACGGGCCACTTTTTAGATCTTTTCCCCCAACTACATCTCCAAAAAGGTTCCTGCCGGAGCTCAATAAAGTAGTGGCTAATGTATTGAATTCACCGTGGGAATCAGTGACTGATGTTTCACGCACGCTACATTTTACACTCACCGTTAGAGATAACGCATTGAACGGTTTGGCACAAACCGATACAGATGCTATGCAAGTTACAATTGATGCTAACAAAGGTCCGTTTGAAATCAGTTCTCAAAATACAAATGATTTGTATTGGAAACCCTTAAGTCTGCAAACTATTAATTGGACGGTGAACAACACGCAGGAATTACCCGGTTCAGTTAAAGTGAACATCAAGTTGTCAATTGACGGGGGATTAACTTTTCCAATAATTTTAAAAGCCAATACGCCCAATGACGGTTCAGAACTAATTCTTGTTCCAAATGGTATTATGGGAAAAAATTGCCGAATACTAATTGAGCCCACTAACAATATTTATTATGCAATGAATAAGGAGCCATTTGCCATTGGGTATGTTACAGAAACGATTTGTACCACTTATAATTTTACAGCTCCCTTTTCTATCCCGGAATCAACAGTGTATACTTCTAAAACCATTGTTGTCCCAGATGACGCCTCTTTGGTCTCGGATGTGAATATTGCACTTAGCCTTTCACATACTTATTTGTCAGATGTTCAAGTAGAGCTAGTTAATCCGCAAGGGAAAACAGTACAATTATTTGAAAAAGGGTGTGGAGATACCAGCGGTACTCTAGCAATTAATTTTGATGATCTTGGAGGTCTTATCGCTTGCGATAAACCGACTCTTCAAACCGTAGCTCCTTTTTCTTCATTAAGTGCGTTCAATGATTCAAATCCGGCTGGAAGTTGGTCGTTACGTGTTAGGGACGAATTTGCAGGAGATAGTGGCACTGTAAATTCAGCGGCAGTGACCATTTGTTCTAAAAAATTCACTCCAATTGCTCCAACGAACTATGATTTGACAGAAGTTTTGGTGTATCCAAATCCTACTGATGGCGATTTTGGGGTGTTATTTTCAAGTAAATTGAATTCTGGAGTAACTATTATCATTCACGATGTACTCGGAAAAAAAATATATGAAAAAGAGTTTCCAAGCGCTCCTTTATTTAATGAAACTATTCAGTTGAATTCTATTCAAGCGGGAATTTATTTTGTAACTATTAGGGATGGAGATCATGTAACCTATAAAAAACTATTGAAGTACTAGACTAGAAAGCACATTATTTTCCGTTGTAACTAGTCATAGTGTTTTCTAAACCAGCAGTTCCAAAAGATTTAATAATTTCTGAGGCAAGGTCTAAACGTTCAGGAAGTTTTACTTTTTCTTCTTCGTCCCAATCACCAAGTACATAATCTACCTGTTGTCCTTTTTTGAATTGGTCACTAATTCCAAAACGGAAACGGCTGTAATTTTGAGTATTTAAAATCAAATTGATATTTTTGAGTCCGTTATGTCCGCCATCACTCCCTTTTGGTTTGATACGAATGGTTCCAAATGACAAGTTCAAGTCATCGGTAATTACCAATATATTTTCCAAAGGAATATTTTCTTTACCCATCCAATATTGAACCGCTTTCCCGCTTAAATTCATATAGGTGTTGGGTTTTAATAAGAAGAAATTACGCCCTTTGAATTTATACTCGGCAAGTGCACCTAGCTTTACCGTTTCATAAGAAAGTCCTTCTCGTTTAGCTAAAAAATCCAAGACTTTAAATCCAATATTGTGGCGTGTATTGACATATTCGGCACCAATATTGCCTAGTCCTACAATTAAAAATTTAGTACTCACACTTTTCATATTGTTTTTTTGGTGTTCGCCAACCTCCTGTTCTATAGTATCTGTATCAGTTGCTATTTTACTAGAGGCAAACAGTTGTTTTATCCATTGAATCATATTGCAAAAATAAACTTATTTAAAAGAATCTTCCAAAAAAAAAGCACCAGTTGTAAAACTGATGCTTTTTCGTATGATTGAAAAAAAATTATTTTTTTCCTTTTGGTGCTTTTGCCGCTTTTGCTGCTTCTTGAGCCGCCTTCATAGCCGCACGAGAAATTCTTACTTGACAAACCACCGTATTGTCTGGGTGCATTAATTTGTATTTGTCAGAAACTAATTTCGTAACATACAATTTGTTCCCCATTTCAAGTGGAGTAATATCTGCTTCAACAAAATCAGGAAGATTTGATGGTAAAGCTTTTACTTTTAATTTACGAGTGTTTAAACGTAAAACACCTCCTGCAAGAACACCTTTAGAAGTTCCAACAATTTTCACAGGAACTTCCATAGTAATTTCCTTGTTGTCAAACAACTGGAAGAAGTCAATGTGTAAAATTTTGTCAGATACTGGGTGAACTTGAATGTCTTGCAAAATTGCATTAAATGATTTTCCTTTACCCAAATCAATCACAACTGTGTGTGCGTTTGGAGTGTAAACCAAGTTTTTGAATGCTTTTTCTTCTGCTGAAAAATGAACTGGTTGATCTCCTCCGTATAATACGCAAGGAATCGCTCCAGCATTACGTAAGGCTTTAGTTGCAACTTTGCCCACGCTTTCTCTTTCTGATCCTGTGATTGTAATTGATTTCATTGTAAAAAAATATAGTTATTAAAAATATTACATAATAAACTTTCCACTAATGGAATTGTTGTGGTGCACCATGTGCATAACTTCTGCGAAAAGAGGTGCACAACTCAACACTCTAATCTTGTCCGATTTTTTCTTCAACGGAATAGAATCGGTAACTATTAATTCACTCAATTTTGAGTTTTCTATTTTTTCATAAGCGTCGCCAGACAAGATTGGATGAGTACAAATCGCTCTTACACTCAATGCTCCTTTTTCAATCATTAAATCGGCGGCTTTCGCCAATGTACCTCCAGTATCGATCATGTCGTCTACTAGAATAACGTTTCTGCCTTTTACCTCTCCAATCAACTCCATAGTGTCAATTACGTTGGCTACTTTTCTTTGTTTGTAACAAACTACTACGTCTGATTCTAAAAATTTAGAGTAGGCGTAGGCTCTTTTTGAACCTCCCATATCAGGGGATGCAATCGTTAAATTTTCCAACCCTAAACTTTTTACATAAGGTAAAAAGATAGTAGAAGCAAAAAGGTGATCTACTGGTTTTTCAAAGAAACCTTGGATTTGATCTGCGTGTAAATCCATGGTCATTACTCTAGTTGCTCCAGCAGCGTCCAATAAATTAGCTACTAATTTAGCGCCAATTGGAACCCTTGGTTTGTCTTTTCTGTCTTGTCTAGCCCAACCGAAGTAAGGAATAACAGCAGTAATATGTCGAGCCGATGCACGCTTAGCAGCATCAATCATCAATAACAATTCCATCAAATTATCCGCATTTGGAAACGTAGAACACACAATAAAAACGCGTAATCCTCGTATAGATTCCTCATATGAAGGTTGAAATTCACCATCACTATAGGTAGAGGTAATAACTCTTCCAAGAGGGACTCCGTATGTTTCAGCTATCTTTTCAGCTAAATATTCACTTTTTGAACAGGCAAAAATTTTAGCTTCTGGTTCGTGGTGTGACATGAATAATTTGTTGTTTTGTACCGTAGAAGTTACATTTTATAAGCTATATTTATAAGATACAGCTTTAGGCTTGTATTTTCCTCGGTTGTAGTTAGTTAGTTAGTTGTTTTTTAACGCGCTGCAAATTTATAAAATTTATTGAACTCTGAAAGGAAAAAATTAAGAATTTTGATTAGCGTTTTTAATTTTATTTTTTACATTTGCACCGTGTTAAAGGAATCGATGGTTGATTTATTACAATCTCCTCTTTTATTGCGTTAAAATGACTGTTGTCATTTTATGTCTGCTAAGCCCGGATGACTGTTTTACTTTTATTTTTTTAAAAAATAAATCAGAAATTTCGAAGCTACAATTTGCCCGGATGGCGGAATTGGTAGACGCGCTGGTCTCAAACACCTGTGGGAAACCGTGCCGGTTCGACTCCGGCTCCGGGTACAAAAACCTCTTCGAAAGAAGGGGTTTTTTTGTTTAGTTAAGGATGATTAATACTTTAATTTTATTATACTTTAAACTTATTAAATAGTTCCGATTTACTATTGATATTGAGTTTTCTGTAAATATTTTTAATGTGACTGCGCACAGAATCAATCGATAAATTGTGCCTGTCAGCTACTAGTTTATAGCTTAACCCATCTAAGATTCCATTAGTGATTTCTACCTCGCGCTTGGTTAATTTTTCCAAGGCGTTTTCCTTTTTTTGAAAATGAGCCATTACTTTTCGTGCAATTTTTGGCGTCATATAAGCGCCATCGTCTTTAATGGCATCAAACACTTCCTGATAGTCCATTTGAAAACTTTGTTTGTCGATGTAACCAATGGCGCCTAACTGAATCGCATTAAAAATAGTGTCAGAATCTTCTTTAATCGAATTGATGATGATATTGGTTTCAGGATACAAGGCGAGTATTTTTTTGATTGCTTCTAAACCATTCATTTTTGGCATGACAATATCCAAAAGAAAGATGGCAGCCGCATTTGGTTTTTCAAAAAAATCAATGGGATTGGAATAGATGGAATCGCATTGATAATCTGGCAGCTCATTGATTTTTTCTTTCATCAATTGCGCCATGTGAAAATCATCTTCTAAAATTACAACATTTTTCATATTTCAATAAGGGAGGACATTATGTCCAATTAAAGGTTAATTCTATAGTCAATCCTTGGGGCGAATTACAATAAAAGTGATGTGTTCCCGAGTTGCGTTCGGTGCGTTTAATGATATTTCCAATACCGTTTCCTTTGTTATAAATACTATTGATATCGGTTAAAATACCATCGTCTGAAATGGTAATAACCAATTCAGCATCTATTTTGAAATCAACGGTAACTTTTGTAGCATTTGAATATTTTAAAGCATTGGCAGTGGCTTCAAAAAGGATTAATTTACAATCTCTAAACAATTCTGGTTTGAGGAGCTGATTGGGAATGTCTTTAGGGTGATTAAATTGGTAGGTAATGTTCGAATTACTAAATTCTTTTTTCAAGAATTCTAGCGTATCATCAATTAAATCTTCGAGACGGGTTTTTGTTCCAGAGAGTGCGTGAATTGAAGTTCGAATGCTAAATAAGGCTTCGGTGATTCCTTGTTTTAACTCGGTATTTTGTTCTACGACTTCTTTTTTACTATGAGTTGTCATCAGCATTCGAGTGAGTACCGTTCCCACTTCGTCATGCAAGTCCATGGCGATTCGATCTTTAACTACTGCTTCGGTTTTTCGTGCACGGTAAATACTAATAGCAGTTATTCCGCCCAATAAAACCAATACAACGATTAAAAAAATATAAAAGCTGGTTTTGTAATAGAAAGAGACAATAGCATTAATCACTACCTTTTTTTTGGTAATTAAATTTCCAAAATTATCATACAAGTAGATGGTAAGCGCATGATTTCCGTATTGTAAGTTGGAAATCCGAATGGTGTTGTTATAAGCCGTTGTAGGTTTTTCGTTGTCAATTTGATACGTAAAAAAATTTGAATAGGAAGCGCTTATATCCAAGTCAGAGAGATACAGTGTTACATCTTCCTCTCCTGTTTGAAAAGCAATCGTGTTGGAATTGAAATAGTTTTTAAACACGGCAGACTCTTGATTTACGATTTTATTTTTTTCAATTCCGGTAATAAAAATCCTGTTGCCTTCTTTGACGCTTTCTTTTAGGGTATTAAAATCAATGATGTCATAACTGTTTAAGCCTCCAAAAATTACTTTGCCGTCAGGAAGGAGTGCTGCTGATTTATAGTTGAATTCCAAGTTACTTAAACCGTTTTTTTGAGTTAGCCCATAAGAACGGTTACTAACCAAATCAAATACCACAATCCCAGTAAATGTGCTTGCCCACATTCGCCCTTTTTTATCGTTGATAAGAGTAGCTATCGTTTTTAAAATCTTGTCTTTTTTTTGTTCAAAAGTAAAATTGGCCGTATTTACTATAAACAAACCGTCTTCTTCTGTTCCCAACCAAATTTTTTGATTTTTTTTGTCCAGCTCAATAGTACGAATGGCTTTTGAGTAGGGAAAAGGTATATTTTTCCATTTAAAACTGCCCCCACTGTAGGATGCGCATCTAAGCCCCTTATTGGTTCCTAACCAGATTAGCGGTCCGTCTTGAACAATTGTAAATACGATTAGATTGGGTAAAGGAGTTGTAATGGTCTTTTTCAACTCAGGATAATAGACTACAAATTTGTTGGTTCCACCCAAAAAAAGCTCATTATTTTTACCTTTTTCTATCACATAGAAAAATTCTTTGCTTGGAATGTTTTCTAATGGTATGGGAGTAGTTTTTTCAGTTGCCATATCAAAAGAAACAAAACCATAACTATCCGTTGTACAATAAATGGTACCATTTAGTAAGGTACTGTCGTACATAGAGTGATTTTTTTCTACAGAAATGTTTTTAATTTTTCCGTTGGTCCAAACCGCAATTTGTGGATGCCCTAACAGATACATGGTGGAGGAATTAATAGGGATGATTTTTCTTCGTATCCGAATCATTTCCTTTTCAACAAAAGAGTTGTCATCAATAACGCTCACATAATCTTTTGTTTTGGTTATACGAACCAAACCTTGGTTAGTGGCTAAAAAGTAACTGTTCGCATCGATGTAAAAAAACTTTCTAATTTCGGCATTTTTCAAACCATTAATTTCATGGTTGACCCACTTCCCATTAGTAAAATTAACGACAGTTTTACTTCTAGAAATATAAAAAGGCTCTCCGTTTTGTCCTTCAAAATAGTTGGTAACTCCTTCTGTTTTGATTAGTAAAGGATGTTTAACAAATTTTTTGTTTTTTAGCACATACACTTTGTCTCCAGTAATATAGACCAGCCCTAATTTTTTAGAGATTAGCAACCGCCCACGCATATAAATAAATTCGGCAGGAATTACAGCTTCTTTTTTTAAGGTATTGGTGTCAAGCTGAATGATTCCTTTATTATCTGTGAGCACGTATAATTTAGAGTTAAATACAACTAAATTTTTTGGCACATATGCCCCTAGATAGATACTCTTTTTTGGTTTTAAATGGTGAAAAACAGTCAGTTTCCCAGAAACAAACAACACTAAAATTCGGCTTTTATCTAGCTGAACATTCTGTATAGGCTCTTGAATAAAATTTTGAATAGTTAATTTTAAACGATCTAAAATTTTGATTCCTTTTTGATTTGATATTAGGTATATTTTGTTTTGATCAATTATAATTTCATTGACACTATTGTCTTCAAAAAAACCTTTGCAATTGGCACTAGAAAATGTCACAAAATTTTTCCCATCAAATCGAGAAAGCCCTTTGTTAGTAGCAATCCATAAATAGCCCTCATGGTCTTTTTGAATATCATTAATCGAATTGTCTGGCAATCCGTTGACAGTAGTGAATATCTGCGTAGTTCTTTTAATGGTAGACGCGCGCGCAATGGGAACACAAAGTGTTAGTATAAAAAAGAGAAGTACGCGCGCGGTAAATTTCATGAATTGAACGGAATTAATTACGCCAAAACTAATTAAATTTTTTTATATGGTTTTTTATTGCTGCAAAGGCGCAAAGTTTAAAAGGGTATAAGTTTATACGTTTAGGGGTTAATTAGTTTAAGGGTTTAAAAGGGCTATGAGTTTTTAAATTGTACATCGTATATCGTACTTCGTATATTAAAACACACCCCTAGCCCCTATGAAGAGAGGAACGTCTAGCTTAAGTTCAGCGTATTACTTCTAAAATCTAAAATCGTTAATCAGCAATCGTATATCCTACCTCAAAAATCACATCTTTATGTGATATAAAACGTTTCGTCTCCCCTTTGCGAAGCCCTAATTTTGTATGTTGGTGTGAACTGTTGTGATCTTAAGTTTTGCAAGACTTCACTATTCGTTACCCTCTACCCCAATGGCTGCGTGAAAAACCATTTCCCAAATCGCGATCAATATTCAATAATTGAATTAAAAATATGCGAGATAACAGTAGCAAAGGATTAGTAAATCACTCACAAACAACAACGTTTTTTCAAACTTCTGTCAGTGCTGCATTAAAGAAAGTTTTTAGCTTTTTAATCAATAGGTCTGTAGGGACTATTGTTGATTCTCAACTAAAATCAAATATCTCCACTTCAATTTTCCTATCTATGAGAAAATTTCGTTTCCAATTCTATTTTTTAATACTCCTCTTTTTTTCACAATTTGCTTTTTCCCAGACTCCATGTGCCGCACCATACAACACAACTCCCGCAACCTCGTGGGGAATGGTACAAAAATTTCAATCCAATGCGGTAATCTGGAATGGGGGAACACCTTCAGCTGCAGATTTAAATGGGGACAGCATTGCTGAAATATTAGCCCCTGCTAACGATTATTCTGGGTATTATGTTTATAAGGGAGACGGGACTAATAAAACCAACGCTACAAAGGATTTTGTAATTACTACATCAAGTGCAAGATCAGTTCAACCTGCTATTGCGAATATTATTGGAAATGCATCTTCCGCTCCTGAAGTTGTGATGGTCAATGCGTCTGGATTCCTTTACATTTTTGCTAGTACAGGCGGTACAGAAACAAACTTTTTGTTTAAATCTACCACTGCTTCGCAATACACAAGTACAGCTACTCCTTATATTGTAGATATTGATGAGGATGGAACAGCCGAGATTGTATTAGGTAGTGATGTATTTGGTATTACAGGTAATGCCTTAGTTAGACGTGTTGCAGGACCCGCATTAGGTTATATTGGTCAAACATCGGGTAGTACAGGAACGCCTGTTGATGTCATTGTTGCTGACATCCTTTCATCTAACCCAGGCAAGGAATTGATTTATGGTTCCAGAGTGTATGGGGTTAATTTATCTACCGGTGCAACGACCATTTTAAAAGACCTTAGCGCTATCGTTGGCACAAGTTTAATTGCTGCTAATGACAATGGACCCACCGCTATTGCGGACATGAATGGGGATGGTAAATTAGACATCGTTTATAATGGTTCAGCCTTTGTGGTGATGTGGGATCCCAATGGAACTTCAGCTGCAAATACCCTCTTGTTTAGAAGAATACCTCCAAGTTTCATTTATGGAGTTAGGGGTTTGCCCTTAATTGCCAATGTATTTGATGATAAAACAACAGGCGGAAAATCTACTGATTTACCTGAAGTAGTTATTATTAATTCATCTGGAGGGTCTTCAGGAATAGTTACGGCCTACAATTTAAATTACAATACGACTGCAGGAACTGCGACACAGCATATCTGGTCTTTGGCAACAAACGATATGTCAGGTTGTACCGGTATTACCGCTTTTGACTTTGATGGTAATGGGTTGCGCGAGATTGTATACCGTGATCAATCTACACTGCGGATTATTAATGGTAATCGAACTACGCCTGTTAACTATGCAACTGAATCGGTTTCTTCAGCTACTTGGGGAGAGTATCCGATTGTGGCGGATCTGAACAACGATGGCCAAGCAGAAATTGCCGTTACAGGTAATAACATGCTTCAGGTTTTTGGAAGTGATCCAACTACTTTTCCTTGGAAAGGAGCACC
>CANHKZ010000024.1 GCA_947461425.1 Flavobacteriaceae bacterium
AATCGCGTTCTTTTTTAAATGATTTGGAATTGAAATATTTGGTTTATGCGCCACAAGTTATTGTCTATATTCAAGCGCTACGTTTCTTAACTGATTATTTAAATGGGGACATCTATTATCATTGTAATTATCCAGAGCAAAATTTAAATCGTACTAAAAATCAAATCAATTTATTGCAGCATATTTTAAAGATCTAGTTTTTGGGCGTTTCCCGTTTGCTTCGTGCCTCGCAATGACAGGGTCGGGCTTTCGGCTGTATCTTCTCATGGTGGACTTCGAGTACCTCAGTCCGCCATGAAAAGCATGCCGCCTCAATCCCTAACGCAAAAAAACTTGCTTTAAAATAGTATATTTGTGAATGTATTCACTAAAAAAATATAAATTAGGTGAATATATTCACTAAAAAATATATAAATTTGGTGAATAAAAATAATTTTATACCTTTGTGTAAAGATTAAAGCTATGATAAATAGAGATTTAACGAATGCAGTGCTTCAAAAACTACATAAAGGAAAAGTAATTGTGCTGATTGGACCTCGCCAGGTAGGTAAAACAACCTTGATTAATGCCTTATTAGCAAACAAAGACTATCTTTTTTTAGATGGAGACGATCAGTCCGTGGTAGATTTGCTTTCTAATGCAAATACTGAACTGTTAAAAAGTATCATTGGAGCGAATCAATACGTTTTTATTGATGAGGTACAGCGTATTCCCAATATTGGTTTGAAACTAAAAATCATGGTAGATCAGTTTAAAGACGTACAAGTGATTGTTTCGGGTTCGTCGGCTTTTGACATCAATAATATAACGCAAGAACCGCTTACAGGACGAAAATTTGAATACCAACTTTTTCCTGTTTCTTGGTCGGAGTTTGAAGCCAATGTAGGTTATGTCAAAGCACATCAACAATTAGAATTACGCATGCTTTATGGCATGTATCCTGATATAATCAATAACTTTGGAAACGAATATGAAATTTTAAAGAACTTGGTTTCCAGTTATTTGTATAAAGATATTTTGGCTTTGGCAGGCATTAGAAAATCCAATGTTTTGGAAAAAATCTTGCAAGCTTTAGCGCTACAAGTTGGAAGCGAAGTAAGCTATAACGAAATTGCCCAACTCGTGGGAGTAGACAAAAATACGGTGAACACCTATATAGATTTACTAGAAAAAAGCTTTGTAATTTTTAAACTAAACAGTTTTTCTAAAAACATTCGCAATGAGATCAAAGCCAACAAAAAAATCTATTTTTATGATAACGGCGTGCGTAACATGATCATTGGTAATTTCAATCATTTGGCACTTCGCCAAGACAAAGGCGCGTTGTGGGAAAATTTTATGATTGCCGAAAGAATGAAACATCTGGCATATTCACAAAGTGCAGCAAAAGCCTATTTTTGGCGCACCACGACCCAACAAGAAATTGATTATGTAGAAACCAATGCAGATGCAGTAAGTGCTTTCGAATTCAAATGGTCATCGACTAAAAAAGCCAAATTGCCTAAATCGTTTATAGAAGCCTACCAGCCAACATTTATGGTGGTTAATCAGGAAAATTTTAGGGAATTTTTGAAATAAACCTTCAAAGTCAATAATACCTTGAAGGTTTAATGATTAAATTTCTAAAACAAAATGATTATTACATTGCAATATTGCTGACTGAACATTTTTCCAACAATAATTTGATTTTTCTTTTAACTTAAATTGCTTGAAAACACAAAAGTATACTTCATCAATCCCTAGTGCTTTTAATTGGCTAAAAATTGATTTGAAAAACTCAATTGTATTAAGTTCTTTTTTCTGATTTAATTGAAATAAATGGAAATAATCAAGAGTCATTCCCATAGAAATCTCTATAAAATCTTCATAAATAACAAACTTAACTTCTTTTAATTGTAATACGCATACAGACTCAGGAATGTAGGAATGGTATGTTTCGGTTAAAATCCCTTTTTGAGTTACTCCATTAATACTAATAGTTTTGTTCTGTAATAATGCGCTGCTATCGTAGTGGATTTCAATGTTCAAATGTAAGCGGTTAGATAAATCACTTGCGAGTGCTTCGAAATCAGAAACATCTAATTGATGTTTACAAGTTATAGCAGGGTGCTGGTACGTTTCTTCAAGATTGTTCATTTGGGATTACAGTCCAATTTAATTCGGATTCAATTTTTTTTCTAAAAGCAGTTACTATTTGGTGCGGTGTTCTTCTAATGTATTCCTCAGCTATAGCACTTGTGTAACCCTTTAATTCTTTTAAATATTCGATTCTTCTTTCTGGTTCAATTTGACGAATAATGTCTCCTTTGTCATTTTTTATATTCCAATTTTCACCTAGGTTTGTCCAAATCGCTCCATCCAAATCAGTATTTTTTATCCAATTTTTCATCTCATCTTTAAACAGAAATTTTGAAGAAAAAGTATCGTTGCTTTTATCATAACTTCCAATGCTATTTCTTCCAGAACCTTCTCTAATGGCTAAATTTAAAATAGCTTCTTCCAAATTGTGATAATTTGATAAAGTAAATAAAACAGGAACTTCTGTTCCGTTTTCTGTTATTACTAAAGTTAATCTTCCATCTTTTTTCCACCCAAAACTTTTGTTATATTCTAATTCTTTTGTTTGCCAAATCAAGGAACCTCAGCCAAGGATTGCTATTTTCATGTTTGAGATATTTTTTTTACCAGAACTCAGAAGGATCAGACCATTCATCTCCGCCTCCTCCATCAATATAAGAGTCTTCATTAGAATAGGTTTCTCTAAGATGATAATTATTTTCGTAATCTATTTTCCTTTGTTCTTCATCTCTTATTTTTTCAGTTTCAAACTCTAAGTTATATAAGTATTCTTCAACAATTGATGTCATTTCAGATTCACTTTTATCGGATTTATATTTTAAATAATATTCATATATTTTATATTGTTTATTATCGGAGATAAAATCGAAATACTTAATTATTTTATTGTTATGTTTAACAATTGTATAATCTTCATATCCATATTTTTCGCCAATATTGAAATATTTAAAATCAATAAATGGTAATTCTGTACTTAAAATTGCTAATATTTCAAAAAGCTCATAGTCCTTGAAATGTTTAAAAAAAATTGTAGAAATTAAATTGACATTAATTGTTTTATATTCTTGGTATGTTTTAGGTAAATGTGGAAATTCATTAAATGGATCGTATCTATTCTTCTCGCCCAAGTGAATTTTAATTCTAAATTTTATTTATTTATTAGTAAAAATAACATTATGCCATGAGTCAGTTTTTTCGTTGTATTTTTTACCTTCAAATTTTTGCCAGTTATATTCGGCTTTTTAAATAATTTTTATATGAATAATGATCTTCATAATAATAGTCGATTGGTTTTACAAAGTCTATTTGATGTTTATGTTTCATGGTTTTTATAAATAAAGTAACTTTATTTGTATACGCTTAAAAAATCTAATTTAACAACGAAAAAGGGTTGTCAATATTATATCGACAACCCTTTATTTTTTGATTTTTTTAATCAGTCTAAATCAACCCCGCTCTTTTTAACAATGCCTCCGGTTTAGGTTCTTGTCCTCTAAAATTTTTGTACAATGTCATTGGGTGCTCGGTTCCGCCTTTTGAAAGTATATTGTTTTTGAATTTGGTAGCAACATCTTTGTTGAAAATGCCTTTTTCTTGAAAATAAGCAAAAGCATCAGCATCCAATACTTCAGCCCATTTGTAACTATAATATCCAGACGAATAGCCTCCCTGAAAAATATGAGAAAAGGAAACACTCATGCAATTTTTGGCTACATCAGGATACAAGCTAGTGCCTTCAAAAGCTGCTTTTTCAAAGGCTTTAATATCTGAAATTTCAGTCGGATTATTACTATGGAAAGCCATGTCTAATAATCCAAAACTCAATTGGCGCAAAGTAGCCATCCCTTCTAAAAAGCTCGCGCTTTCTTTGATTTTTTCGACATAATCCTGCGGAATGATTTCTCCTGTTTCATAATGTTTGGCAAACAAAGCCAATGCCTCGGGTTCGTAACACCAGTTTTCCATCATTTGCGAAGGTAATTCTACAAAATCCCAAAATACGGAAGTTCCCGATAAACTTGGATAAGTGGTGTTAGCCAACATGCCGTGTAAACCGTGTCCAAATTCATGAAATAAAGTAGTTACTTCGTTAAATGTTAACAGAGACGGTTTGGTTAGAGTGGGGGGTGTAAAATTGCAAACATTCGATATATGTGGTCTTTCGTTTCTGCTATTTTGAATATATTGTGATTTGTACGAAGTCATCCAAGCGCCGTTTCGTTTTCCTTTTCTCGGGAAGAAATCAGCGTAAAATAAAGCTACTAATTCATTTTTTTCGTCCAAGACTTCAAAAGTTTGTACATCAGCGTGGTATTTGTCAATGTCACTAATTTCCTTAAACGTTAAACCGAATAGTTTATTGGCTATAGTAAATGCCCCATGCAACACATTTTCTAATTTGAAATAGGGTTTTAAGATTTCGTCATCCAAATTGAATAACTTCTGCTTCAATTTTTCCGAATAATAAGGGCCATCCCATTTTTCTAATTGGTTAATGCCGTCCAGTTCTTTCGCGAATGCGGTTAATTGAGCCAACTCTTTTTCGGCAGCGGGTTTTGCTTTGGCTAACAAATCAGTTAAAAATGTTTTGACTTGATCAGGGTTTTGTGCCATACGCTCCTCTAAAACGAAGTGTGCATGTGTTTTGTAACCTAATAAAGTAGCTCGTTCATGACGCAATTTAGCAATTTGCAAGGTTATTTTCTGGTTGTCGAATTCATTATTTTGAAACGCTTTTTTGCCTGCGGCAATGCTTATTTCTTTTCGTAATTCCCGATTGTCAGCGTAGGTAACAAAAGCTAAGTAACTCGGAAAATCCAAGGTAAAAATCCAACCTTCCATTTCTTTCGATTTGGCTAAAGTATGAGCCATTTCGATAGCTCCTTCAGGCAAACCTTTTAAATCTGCTTTGTTGGTGATGTGTAGTTGGTAGTTATTGGTTTCTGCCAAAACATTTTCGCCAAAAGTCAGTTTTAGTTTGGCTAATTCAGTATCAATTTCGCGTAAGCGGGACTTTTTATTTTCAGGAAGTAAGGCTCCGTTGCGGGCAAAACTTTTGTATTTTTTATCTAATAAAGTAGCTTGCTCTGGGGTTAAAGCCAATTTGTCTTTTTGATCGTAGACCACTTTAACTCTTTGGAATAATACTTCGTTCAAAGACACATCATTGCTAAAAGCTGTTAGGAGCGGTGATACTTCTTGAGCGATTTTCTGCATTTCGTCAGAAGTTTCAGCTGAGTTCAAATTAAAGAAAATTGAGGATACACGATCCAATCTTTGTCCCGAAAAATCCAACGCTTCGATGGTGTTTTCAAAAGTTGGGTCGTCAAGATTATTTGTAATAGATTCAATTTCTGCTCGAGCAGCTGCAATTGTAGTTTCAAAAGCAGGTAGGTAATCGCTCATTTGAATATGAGAAAATGGTGCCGAGTTATATTTGGTAGTGTAAGTTGAGGTTAAGATATTCATTATTGGTAAATGGCGGTCCGAAGCTACGGTAGCACAAAGTTTTATAGTTTAAAATTTTCTAAATCTTGATAGGTATTCCAAAAACGTAAAAGTTCAATGTTAGTTGAAGTAATTCTGTAATAAAGTGTGATCTGTTTTGTAATTACTACTTTATGAACGCTTTTATAATTTGTTGCGGTAAATAGGGTGTTATTTTTTGCAATTAATTGAATTGTATAGTCTACTTTTTCAATGAAATTTAAGATATCTTGAATTGACCATTTCAATTCTAAATAATCAATATTTTGCCAATAATCTCTTTTGGCTTGGGGCGACCAAATAATCATTATTTAAAATATTTTGAATATCGATTTTTTGTTTCTTCCATAACTATATCATGAGAAATTCCTTCATTATTTTCTAGTGAATAAATCGCATCATCAATGGCTGATTTTTGTTTTTCAGTTAATTCAGACTTTGATTGAATCAAATTCAAAATTTCTTTTATTAAAATCGGATTCTCAATATCCAAAACAATTTTTGCAAGTTCTATTTTAGTTGAATGGATGTTCATAGGAATTGTTTTAATCAAAGGTAATTATTTTTTCAATCCCTCTGATGCTTTGATAACAGCTTCCTTCAGGTTTTGTTTGTAGGCGATTATTTTCTTCAAAACAGTTGCATCAGACGTTCCGATGATTTGAGCTGCCAAGATACCTGCGTTTTTGGCTCCGTTCAAAGCCACTGTAGCTACAGGAACTCCGCCAGGCATTTGCAAGATTGATAAAACGGAATCCCACCCGTCAATCGAATTGCTTGATTTTACAGGAACTCCAATAATTGGAAGCGGACTCATAGAGGCCACCATACCAGGTAAATGTGCTGCGCCACCGGCACCCGCAATTATTACTGCAATACCTCTTTCGTGTGCATTTTTGCTAAAATCAACCAATTTTTCAGGAGTCCTGTGTGCCGAAACAATATCTACTTCGGTTTCTATTCCAAATTCTTTTAAAATGTCGATGGCGTCTTGCATAACTGGCATATCCGAAATGCTTCCCATGATGATGGCTACTTTCATTTTTGGTTGAGGTGTTAATGGTTTAGTTTTAAAGATATTGATTTCATTTTCAAATTAATAAATTTTCAAATTAACAAATTACTTTAATTGTATTTTTTACTTCTTCAGCAATTTTTCTTGCTTCGTTCACGTCTTCGTTTACTATAGTGACATGTCCCATTTTTCTGAAAGGGCGCGTTTGCTTTTTGCCGTAAATGTGTGGCGTTACGCCATTCCACCCTAGTATTTTTTCAATATTTTCATAAATTACGGGTCCAGAATATCCTGCTGAACCTACCAAATTTACCATAATTCCTGCTACTTTACTATCAGTGTTACCTAAAGGTAAATCTAAGATGGCGCGTAAATGATTTTCAAATTGTGAAGTGTAACTCGCTTCAATAGAGTAGTGGCCTGAATTATGTGGTCTTGGTGCTACTTCATTGACAATAATTTCATCATTTTCGGTTTGGAACATTTCCACCGCCAAAAGACCTACGTGGTTAAATTTTTGAGAAACATTTAGTGCAATTGCTCTGGCTTTTTTGGCGACTTCTTCGTCAATTCTGGCAGGACAAATTACATATTCAACTTGATTGGCTTCGGGATGAAATTCCATTTCAACCACAGGATAGGTTTTAATTTCGCCCGAAGGATTGCGACATACAATAACTGCCAATTCGTTTTTGAACGGAATCATTGCTTCAGCAATACATTCTACGTCAGGCAATTCGTTTAAATCGGTTGGTTTTCGGACTACTTTAACGCCATTTCCATCGTAACCAAATTCGGTACACTTCCAAACAAAAGGCATTTTAACCTTTAATTGCTGATTGTTGATTGCTGCTTTTAGATCTTGAAGATTTTCAAATCGTTGATAATGTGCAGTTGGTATGTTATGTTGGGTATAAAAATCTTTTTGAACGCCTTTATTTTGAATTAGTTTCAAGGTTTTTGGTGATGGATAAACGGGCAAGCCTTCTTTCTCTAATTGTGTTAAAGCATCTAAATTAACTAATTCAATTTCGAAAGTTAAAACATCCACTTTTTTTCCGAAGTTGTAAACAGTATCAAAATCCATCAAATCTCCTTGAAAAAATTGATTGCAAGCTATTTTACATGGCGCTTCTTCGCTCGGGTCTAAAACGTAGGTTTGAATGTCTAGTTTTCGAGTTTCGGACAAAAGCATTTTGCCTAATTGGCCCCCACCTAAAATCCCTAATTTAAAATCAGAAGAAAAATAATTCATTTGTTTACTCTTTTACCACAAATGCTGGGCTTATCCAACCGAGCTGTGCAAATATACTTAGTCCGTTGATAATTAACAATTGATAATGAATAATTCGTAGCAGTTAAAGTACAAATTAACCCCTTTTATAGATTGTCCAATCCGAATTCAGTATATTTGCTCTTTATTTTTAAAAAAAAGAATAATGATTCAATTACACGACAAGCAATTTTCGCCTTTCATTTCTGCTAAAGAAATCGATTTTGCAATCGTAAAGATGGTAGCGCAAATCAAGGCAGATTTTTCTAACGAAACCCCAGTATTTATAGGTGTTTTGAATGGGGCTTTTATGGTAGTTACCGATTTATTAAAAAAATACACTGCGCCATGTGAAGTTAGTTTTGTTAAATTAGCATCGTATGAAGGCACTTCTTCCTCTGAAGTGGTCAATGAATTAATTGGAATCAATCAAGACTTGACGGGTCGTTCAGTAATAGTAATTGAAGATATTGTAGACACAGGAAATACTTTGGTTGCCTTGAAAGCTTTATTTGAAAGTAAAAACGTAAAAAATTTCAAGATAGCCACTTTGTTTTTTAAACCAGAATCTTACAAAAAAGACATACCAATAGACTACATAGGAATTCGAATTCCCAATAAATTTATTGTTGGATATGGATTAGATTACGACGGATTAGGACGTAATTTACCTGAAGTATACCAACTAAAAGACTAACTAATAAAACCAATTTACAACACAAAATATATTCTTTAAAATGATTAACATAGTTTTATTTGGGAAGCCTGGTGCAGGAAAAGGAACTCAAGCCGAATTTTTAAAAGAAAAATATAATTTAACCCACCTATCTACGGGTGATATTTTTAGATTTAATATTAAAAATGAAACTGACTTAGGTAAATTAGCCAAAAGCTATATGGACAATGGCGATTTAGTGCCTGATGAAGTGACAATACAAATGTTGGAGTCAGAAGTGGATGCAAACCCACATTCTGCAGGATTTTTATTTGATGGATTTCCAAGAACTTTGGCACAAGCTTCTGCGCTTGACCTTTTTTTAGAATCAAAAGGGCAACAAATTACTGCTACAGTAGCCTTAGATGCTGATGATGATATCTTGGTTCAACGTTTATTAGAAAGAGGCAAAACTTCTGGAAGATCAGATGATCAGGACGAAGAAAAAATCAGAAATCGTTACCAAGAATACAATGAAAAAACAGCTCCTTTAACGGGATACTATAAAAATCAAGGCAAGTATTATGAAGTTAACGGCATTGGTTCCGTTGCAGAAATTACAGAACGTCTTAGCACTGTAATAGATAACTTATAATCAGCAAATGTTTTAGAATTCCTGTTAATGAAAACCCCTATTATTTTCAATAACACAATTTTCTCAACTTTAAAAAAATAAAATTGGAACTACTCATTATATTTTTCTTAATTCTTTTGAACGGCCTTTTCTCCATGTCCGAAATTGCGTTGATATCTTCTAGAAAGAGTCGTTTAGAAACGGCTGCAAAAAAAGGAAGCAAGACGGCTAGAATTGCATTAGACTTGGCCAATTCTCCTAATAAATTTTTATCGACAGTTCAAATTGGAATTACATTAATAGGAATATTAACGGGGATTTATAGTGGGGAAAAAATCACAGAAGATGTTGAATTTTTTGTTGGGAGTTTTGTAGTTTTTCAGCCCTATTCACATTCATTAGCCGTTGGAATAGTTGTTGTGTTATTGACTTTTTTCTCATTGGTTTTAGGAGAATTATTGCCCAAAAGAATTGGCCTTAATCATCCAGAATCAATTGCAAAAGCAATTGCAATGCCAATGAAATTTGTTTCCGTAATTATGGCGCCATTTATCTGGTTATTGACAAGTTCAACTGATTTCTTATTGGATATTTTACAAATTAAACCTACAGCAGACGGAAAAGTAACAGAGGAAGAAATTAAGGCAATCATAAAGGAAGGAACAGAGGTAGGCGAGGTACAGGAAATTGAACAGGATATTGTGGAACGCGTGTTTCATATTGGTGACAGAAAAGTAAATTCATTAATGACACATCGTAGTTCGATGGTCTATCTGTCCCTAGAAGATACTTTAGAGGAAATAAAATCTAAAGTATTGGACGAATTGCATTCGGTTTATCCAGTATGTGAAGAAAATTTAGATGAAGTAGTTGGGGTGGTGTATTTGAAAGATTTGTTTGTGAATTTTGAAAAAGGAAATTTCCAACTTAAATCAATTGCAAAAGAACCAGCTTATTTTATTGAACACACATCGGCATACAAAGCACTAGAAAATTTTAAGAATTCCAAAACTCATTATGCTTTTGTAACTGATGAATATGGTGTTTTTCAGGGAATTATCACTTTGAATGATATTTTGGAAGCCCTTGTTGGAGATGCTTCTGATTTCGATGATGATGAATATAAATTAGTCGCTAATGACGATGGCTCTTGGTTAGTAGATGGGCAGTATTCGTTACATGATTTTTTGACTTATTTTGATATGGATGAGTTAACAACTGATTATGAAGTTACTACTGTGAGTGGATTTATTATTACAGAGTTAGGTGCCATTCCGAAAGAAGGTGATAAATTGATTTGGAATAAATTAGAGTTTGAAGCTCAAAAAATGGATGGTGTTATCATCGATAAAGTATTAATCACAACATTGAAGGAGTAATAACTTTTTAGATTGTGCTTGCTAACAATAAATATATTGTTACTAAAAAAAAGAAAAAATGACAGAAGGTAACTTCGTAGATTACGTTAAAATATTTGTTTCTTCTGGAAAAGGAGGAAAGGGCTCAACACATTTGCATCGAGAAAAATTTATTGAAAAAGGTGGGCCAGATGGAGGAGATGGTGGTCGTGGAGGACACGTTTATTTAGTTGGAAACAAAAGTCTTTGGACTTTGTTTCACCTTAAATTCGCTCGACACGTTAAGGCGGGTCACGGTGGAGATGGAGGTGGTGATCGAAGTACTGGAGCTGACGGTGATGACAAAATTATAGAAGTGCCTTTAGGAACCGTAGTCAAAGACAAAGAAACGGGTGAAATTTTATTCGAAATTACTGATGATGGAGAGAAACGAATTTTAGCTCAAGGAGGGAAAGGTGGCTTAGGTAACTGGCATTTTAGAAGTGCTACTAATCAAACTCCACGGTATGCGCAGCCAGGATTATTGGGTATTGAAATGGATGTAATTCTAGAATTGAAAGTACTTGCAGATGTTGGTTTAGTAGGTTTTCCAAACGCTGGAAAATCGACTTTATTATCCGTTTTGACTTCCGCCAAGCCTAAAATTGCAGATTATCCCTTTACCACTTTAAAACCGAACCTTGGTATTGTTGCTTACAGAGATTATCAATCCTTTGTAATTGCAGATATTCCCGGAATTATAGAAGGCGCTGCTGAAGGAAAAGGATTAGGACATTATTTTTTAAGACATATTGAACGTAATTCTACATTGTTGTTTTTGGTTCCAGTTGATACGCCTGATATCAAAGCAGAATACGATATTTTGGTTAACGAATTAACCAAGTACAATCCAGAAATGTTAGACAAAGAACGTTTGTTAGTAATCTCAAAAATGGATATGTTAGACGACGATCTTAAAGCGGAGCTTAAAATAGAATTAGATGTTGCATTCAAAGACATTCCGTATATGTTCATTTCTTCGGTTGCACAACAAGGATTGACAGAGTTAAAAGATATATTATGGAATATGTTGAACGACTAAGCTTCATTTTATATACAATATAAATCCGTTTCGTCAGAAACGGATTTTTTTATTAAAAACCTTTTCGATTGGAGTGAAATACATGTATTAATTTCCTTATTTTTGAAATATGAATCGAGTAGTATTTCTTTTATTAATATTTCCAACGATGCTTTTATCTCAAACTAATTTTGATAAAGGGTTACAATTAATGGAGTCTGGAAAGACAGAACAAGCCCGAATTGTGTTTGAAAGTGTTCTCAAGGAAAATCCATCACACATAAAATCTCTAGAATTTTTAGGAGATATAGCTGGACAAAATAAATCCTGGGATAAGGCTATTTTGTATTACAAAAAAATAAAACAATTGCAACCCAACAATGCCGATTATTATTATAAATACGGTGGTGCTTTAGGAATGAAAGCAAAAACAGTTAATAAATTCAAGGCAATGGGTATGATTGAAGAAATCAAATCTTCTTTTGAGAAGGCGGTTTCTTTGGATCAAAAGCATGCAGCCTCACGCTGGGGTTTAGTAATGTTTTATTTGGAATTACCCAGAATCGTAGGTGGAAGCGAAACTAAAGCCGTTGCCTATTCTAATGAATTGATGCGACTGTCTCCCTTAGAGGGCTATTTATCTAAAGGATATATTGAAGAATTTTTTGGACGAAACAAAAAAGCGGAATTACATTACAGTAAGGCTTTGGAGTTGACCAATTCAAAAATAGCTTTCCAAAAATTATATAATTTGTATGCCTACAAAATGAAAAATTTGGAAAAAGCCAAACAATTAAAAGAACAATTTGAGAAATAGTTTAAAAGTGGATTAGTGTATAGGTTATTTTTTTGAACTTATAAACCTAAACCTTTTAAACTCATAAACTAAAAAGATGAGAACACATTTTATTGCCATTGGCGGAAGCGCCATGCACAATTTAGCATTGGCGTTGCACAACAAAGGATATCAAGTTACAGGAAGTGACGATGCTATTTTTGAACCTTCAAAATCACGTTTGGACAAAAAGGGAATCTTACCACCAGAAATGGGTTGGTTCCCAGAAAAAATAAACAATGATATTGAAGCAGTAATTCTAGGGATGCATGCCAAGGCAGACAACCCTGAATTATTAAAAGCGCAAGCATTAGGATTAAAAATCTATTCGTATCCTGAATTTTTATATGAACAGTCCAAAAACAAAACTAGGGTAGTTATTGGTGGTTCTCACGGCAAAACAACCATTACGTCTATGATTTTACACGTAATGCATTACCACAATATTGCTGTTGATTATATGGTGGGAGCCCAACTAGAGGGATTTGATACGATGGTGCATCTCACTGAAGAAAATGATTTTATGGTTTTGGAAGGCGATGAATATTTGTCGTCGCCAATTGATAGACGTCCTAAGTTTCATTTGTACCAACCTAATATCGCTTTGATTTCTGGCATTGCTTGGGATCACATTAATGTGTTTCCAACCTATGAAAACTATGTAGAGCAGTTTGAAATTTTTATCGATAAAATTACGAATGGTGGCATTTTAGTGTATAATGAAGACGACGCTGAGGTGAAACGTGTATCGGAAGCCGCAACAAACCCAATTCGTAAATTGGCTTATAGCACGCCAGCTTATACGGTAAGTGATGGCGTGACACTTTTGGAAACTCCTGAGGGACCGATGCCTATTGAAGTTTTTGGTGCCCATAATTTAAATAATTTGGCAGGAGCCAAATGGATTTGTCAAAATATGGGAGTAGACGAAGCCGATTTTTATGAAGCGATTGCTAGTTTCAAAGGAGCTTCAAAACGTTTGGAAAAAATTGCTGAAGGAAAAGGTAAAGTAGCATACAAAGATTTTGCTCATTCGCCAAGTAAAGTAGCTGCTACGACAAAAGCAGTAAAGGAGCAATACCCAAATAGAACCTTGGTGGCTTGTTTAGAGTTGCACACCTATAGTAGTTTGAATGCTGAATTTTTGAAGGAATATGAAGGAGCTCTTGAATATGCAGATGAAGCAGTGGTTTTTTACTCTCCAGATGCAGTCAAAATTAAACAATTGGAAGAAGTGACTTACGAGCAAATTGCGAATGCTTTCAATAGAGAAGATTTAATAATTTATACGAATCCAGCAGAATTTAAAAACTATTTATTTAGTCGTGAGTTAGATAATTCAGCTTTGTTGTTGATGAGTTCTGGAAATTACGGAGGTCTAAATTTTGACGAAGTGAAGCAGTTGATTGATTAATACCCTAAATTTTATACCCATGGAAAACGCCCCCTTTCCCATAAGCAGTTGGTCCGAAGATGACAAACCCCGCGAAAAGTTAATGCTTAAAGGCAAAAATGCATTGAGTGATGCTGAATTGATAGCCATATTAATCGGTTCTGGTAGCCGAAATGAAACAGCAGTTGATTTGAGTAAGCGAATTTTAGCAGCCGTTTCTAATAATTTGAACGCATTGGGAAAGCAAAGTCTTGCTCAATTAACTCAATTTAAAGGAATAGGAGAGGCCAAAGCGATTACTATCATTGCCGCTTTAGAGTTAGGAAGACGACGAAGAGCTGAGGAAGCGGTTGAGTTGCTTAAAATCACCTCAAGTAAAGTTATATTTGAATTAATGCAACCTATTGTTGGCGAATTAGCTCACGAAGAATTTTGGATTATATATTTGAACAACTCTAATAAAGTAATATCCAAAGTACAATTGAGTAAAGGTGGTATTACCGGAACAGTGGTTGATGTTCGATTAGTATTTAAAATGGCTTTCGAATTAGGAGCTACGTCTTTAATTTTGTGTCATAACCATCCTTCGGGTAGTTTACAACCTAGTGAGGCTGACAAGCAAATTACTCAAAAATTAAAACGAGCTGGTGAAAGCCTAGAAATTGCAATATTAGATCATGTAATTGTAACTGAAACTGCTTATTATAGTTTTGTAGATGCAGGAATATTATAAATTTAGAAATGAAAAATACGAATATAAAACATGTTTTCTTTGATTTAGATCATACGCTTTGGGATTTTGATAAAAATTCTGAATTGGCTTTTGCTACTATTTTCAAAGAAAATAATTTTGAAATCGAGATTGCTCAATTCATTGAAAAATATGCACCTATCAATCAAGCATGTTGGAAATTATATCAGTATGATGAAATTACCCACGAGGAGCTGCGTTATAAAAGGCTAAAAGATTCCTTTGATGCATTGCATTATGAAATTTCAGATGAAGTTATTGATCGAATAGCTGATGATTACATCACCTTTTTACCGGATAATAATCATTTGTTTGATGGGGCTATTGAAATTTTAGAGTATCTTAGATCACATTATCAGCTGCATATTATTACAAATGGATTTGCAAGTGTACAATATAAAAAAATAGCCAATTCAAATATTGATGCTTATTTTAAAACGATCACCAATTCTGAAATGGCAGGGGTAAAGAAACCCAATCCTATCATTTTCCAACATGCGTTGGATTTAGCTCAAGCCCAAAAAGGAAATAGTATTATGATAGGAGACTGTCTGGAAGCGGATGTTCAAGGTGCTTTAAATTTTGGAATTGATGCTTTGTTTTTTAATCCAAATAAAGAAAGTACCCCTGAGGGAATTATTGAGATTAGCCATTTATTAGAAATTAAAAACTATTTATAATTATGAAATTCAAATTTATTTTCGCCTTTTTATTAGTGTCATTAATTGGTTTTGCCCAAGAGATTAACAGTTATAAAGCAGTAATTATTCCATTAAAGTATGATTTTCTTAAAATAGATAACCAATATCGGTTAGCGACTCTTACCAAAATTAATCTTCAAAAAGCTGGTTTTGTTGCTTTTTATAGTAATGAAATTATTCCTGAGGAGTACAGTGATCGTTGTAGTCTTTTGTCTGTAGATGTAAAGAAAGAAAGTGGTTTTTTAGTTAGTAAATTATCGGTGGTTTTGAATGACTGTTTTGGTAAATTGGTGTACCAATCCGAAATTGGAAAAAGTAAAGAAAAGGAGTTTGAAAAAGCCTATTCTGAAGCTTTGAATCAGGCTTTTCAATCTATATATGCATTGAATTATAAATATGACAATCAAGGTATTATTAAGACAACTAAGGAAGTTAAACAAGAAGCTATTTCTGTTGTTGAAACTAAAGAAGTTAGCAAGGAGATCAACAAAGAGAATTTAGATTTGAATGTTTTGTATGCACAAGCAACTCCTACAGGCTATCAACTAGTCGACTCTAGTCCTAAGGTGGTTTTTAAGTTAAATAAAACATCTTTACCAACACTTTATACAGCAATTAAAGGAACTATTCAAGGGGTTCTTATTCAGAAAGAGAATCAATGGTTTTTTGAATATTATGAAAATGCAACCTTAGTTTCTGAGAAAGTAATGGTGAAGTTTTAAATTGTATTATGTATGACACAAAAAAGAACTTTTTTTGGTAATATGATTATTTTCATATTAACGATGTTACTGTCAAGTTGTAATATAAATAGATATATTTCAACTTATAAAGATGCTAAAGATACATACATGTTGGTAGATACTTTAGCTAATAATTTTGGAAATAAAAGATTAACTTACAACAAAGCATTTTACAAATGCGAGTTAAAGAATAATTTCTTTTGTCTGGCATATAACCGAAAAGATCCAGACTTTATTTATGAATATTCCGACGGATTGTATTCGAAAAGTATTGAAATGTTTTACATCAACTTAGATTCTGTATATGTTTTTGAGGCTAATGGTAAATACGCTGATTTGATGTTAAAAGATAAACGAGTAATTTCTGATTTTGAGCGTAAAGTGTATCAAAAGTTGAAAGAATTAGCGATTAAAAAGTAATTGTATTAATTATTCAAGTTATTTTTAAATTAGTGTACAATTATGAAATAAAGAATAATGCAGATTGACTTAATGATAAAATTAGTAATCTTTTGACCACAATCTCTTTATTTTCGTTTCTTTAAACCTTACACCTTTTATTAATACCCATACTTGTCCTTCCATCTACTTTTTAAGAAATCCCGAGTACTGTTTTCTCTCGAATTATTTCCAGGCTTATACAAGGGAGTCCCCGAAATAGCATCAGGTAAAAATTCTTGTTCAGTAAAATTGTTAGCATAATCATGCGAGTATTTGTATTCTTCGCCATATCCTAGTTCTTTCATTAATGGTGTAGGAGCATTACGCAAATGAATAGGCACGGGTAAGTCTCCTGTTTGTTTCACTAGTTGTTGCGCTGCACCTATGGCTTGGTACGAAGCATTACTTTTTGGGGACGTAGCTAAATATACGGCACATTGGCTTAAAATAATTCGGCTTTCAGGATAACCAATAGTCGCTACCGCTTGAAAAGTATTGTTGGCCATTATAAAGGCGGTCGGATTGGCATTGCCAATATCTTCGCTTGAAAGAATTAACATACGTCTAGCAATAAATTTTACATCTTCACCACCTTCTATCATTCTAGCTAACCAATAAACGGCTCCGTTAGGATCACTTCCTCGGATGGATTTGATAAATGCCGAAACGATATCGTAATGTTGTTCTCCTGTTTTATCGTACAAAACAGTATTTTGTTGCACTAATTCCATTACACGATCGTTAGTAATGAAAATCTCGTCTTCATTAGATGCGTTTACAACTAATTCAAAAATATTTAATAGTTTGCGTCCATCTCCCCCAGAAAGTCGAAGTAGTGCTTCCGTTTCGGTTAGGTGAATATTTTTTTCTTTTAAAACGGAGTCTTTTTGCATTGCTCTGTTGAGTAATGCTACTAAATCCTCTTTATTAAAGGCATTTAAGATGTATACTTGGCAACGTGACAACAAAGCCGGTATTACCTCAAAACTCGGATTTTCAGTTGTGGCGCCAATTAAAGTAATCCACCCTTTTTCGACAGCAGCCAACAAAGAATCTTGTTGGGATTTACTAAATCGATGAATTTCATCAATAAACAAAATAGGATTTTTGGAAGTAAATAAGCCACCACTTTGTTTCGCTTTTTCAATTACCTCTCGAATGTCTTTTACTCCAGAATTAATGGCGCTTAAAATATAAAAAGGGCGTTTGGATTCTTGTGAAATAATTTGGGCTAATGAAGTTTTTCCGGTTCCAGGAGGCCCCCAAAATATTAATGAAGGAATTATTCCTTTAGCAATTTGTTGCGTTAGCGATCCATTGGGCCCCACAAGATGCTGTTGACTAATATAGTCTTCAAGTTGTTGTGGACGAATGCGTTCTGCTAAAGGAGCTTCCATTTAAATAATGGGTTATTAGTTTATTTCTAATTTCTAACTTCTCTGTCTGACCGCTTCGTAAAGAAAAGCGCCACAGGCCACCGATACATTCAATGAACCTATCGTCCCGAACATCGGTAGTTTTGCTTTTTCATCCACGATCTTAAGTACAGAAGGGTTAATGCCTCGGCCTTCTGATCCCATAATTATAGCAATTGGTTCGTTTAAAGCGATATCGTAAATAGTTTGTTCTGTTTTTTCAGTAGCGGCAACCGTTTTAATTCCTGAGCCTTGAAGGTAAAAGATAGCATCTTTAATATGTTCCACTTTACAAATGGGCACATTGAAAACAGCTCCAGCAGATGTTTTTACGGTGTCACCATTTACGGGGGCTGAACCCGCTTTTTGAACGATGATACCATTGACACCAGTACATTCTGCCGTTCTAATAATGGCACCGAAATTACGTGCATCTGAAATTTGATCTAATATTAAGAATAACGGTTTTTTACCGGATTCCATGGTAGATTCTACTAAGTGTTCTAATTCCATAAAACCAATAGGAGAGATGCTAGCCACAGCTCCTTGGTGGTTATTAGGCGTCAAACGATTCAGTTTTTCTACCGGTACATAGGAAAAATTAATATTGGCTCGTTTCATCACCTTCATTAAATCCTTCATCAGTTCGCCAGCAATTTCTTTTTGAATAAAGACTTTATCTACTGCAGTTCCTGCTTGTATGGCCTCAAAAATGGCACGAATTCCAAAAATTATGTTTTCTTTTTCCATGGTGCAAAGATACAAAAAAAAACCACCAGCCAAAGGCTGATGGTTTTAATAGATTATTGGCTTTAATTATCTTGCAAAAATTGCTGGCCAATTGGCTCCACCTTGTCTTGTTAAAACAGTAGTACCAGAATCGTTATATGTGTTTTTCCAATTTAGCGTAATTGAATTTCCTGATGCTGCAGTAATTGTATAGGTATAAGAATCACCGTATTGATCAGTTCCTCCTGCTACAAAATTATTACAAAACCAAGTTACTTTAGAACTACCGGCTTTAAAAGCAGGACTATCTGCCCAACATACTGAACTAAACATACCAAAAGATAAATCACTTGGAGTATAAACACCTGGAGTAGTAGTTTCTGTAAATGTTACGGTTCCAGTTACTGATGTCCCACAAGCTGATCCTGCAGCTTTCATGTTTGTTGTTACATAGGTATGTGTTCCAGCTAAACTTTCCGTAATTGGACATACTACATTTGCATTGTACTCAAATGGAGACGAAAAGAAAGCACTTCCTTTTACAGTTCCTGCAGTATTAGTATTAGTAAAAACTTTACCATCTTTCATCACCTGTGCTAACCTAACAATAAATTGATCTCCACCAGTGTATTGCGCATCAGTTATAGCAAGTTTACTTTTAAACTCTGTAAGAGTCACTTCTATTGAAGCATTCAAAAATTCTCTTGTACCTTGTGTAAAAGATGAAGAAGGAATTGATTTTAAAAGAACTTCTGCTTTTGTATTATTACCATCAGCAAGGTTATTGTCTTTAAATCTAACATAAACATCAATTTTGTCAGTATCTAAACTTTTATTGACATCTTGAATTTCTACAACTGCTGCAAATTTACTTGCAGCATTTCCTAAAGCTATAGTTGGACTAGAAATAGTTAGTGTTCTTAAAACGCCCCCACCAATCTCAGTATCACTAAGAACTTGGTCAATTACTTTATCTCCTTCTGAACAAGCAAATATGCTCAGAACTACAAAGAGAATACTAATTTTGTTTATAAATTTTTTCATAATATTATTTTTTAATTAGCAGTTGGGAAACCAGCTTCGGGATTATTATCCCAAAATACTCGTTGTCCTACACTTACTTTTTGTTTTACGTTAGGATTTGAACCTGTTTCAGAAGCAGGGTACAAGAAAGAACGAATAAATTTACCTGGATTCGCTTCAATATTTGGTTGAAGTCTACTTGGCAGACCTGTTCTTCTATATGCATTGTAGGCATCAATTCCATTTCCATATAAAGTAATGAAAAACTCCGTCATAACTACATCTAATTTTGTAGTAGCATTGTTATATAAAGTTCCGACTTCAGTCAAATAGGAAGCGTCTGTTGCAATGGTTATACCGGCTAAGTTTGCACCTTTGTCTAAACTAATGAATCCTCTTACTTTAGCAAGAGATTTACTAATACCGGCTAACATAAATGCCTTAGCATCTCCTGTTCCGCCTGGTGATAAGGCAGCTTCTGCTCTCCAAAAATCTACTGTTGAAGCAAGAATTATAGGCGTAATTCCTTGTCCATTTGCACCAAGTGTAATACTATTAATTGCTTTAAATGAACTGTCATCAAAACGACCTCCAGCTGGATATAATCCAGCAGCTGTTCTTTTTTGAGAATCTGGAGGAGTACCTTCATTATTACCATGGTCTCTTCCCCAGTATCCTGCATTATTGTTAATTCTACAATACACATGTCCACCAGCTAAATAGTGAGCGGGTGCAGGTTGTACTGTACAAGTCAAGTCTTGTTCGCTTACAGGTGTATCACCAACTTGTCTGTAAAAATAAAAACGAGTACGTGGATCTACAATAGATTTACCATTACGCATTTCATTCATTAACCAGTTAGATTGGTAACCTGAACCAACTCCAGAAGGAGTATAGTTATTTACATACTCAGGGTGTCTTGAATCTGGATTAGCATTAGCGGTACCCCATTGGAATTCAAAATCTTCTCCTGTTCCAATAAAAGAACCCGCACTAACTAAAGTGTTAAATTTAGAAATAGCTGTAGCGTCCACTAAACGAGTCTGCAAGTATATTTTCATTTTAACAGTATTGGCTAATTTAATCCATTTAGCCCATGACTTATTGTAATAAAAATCAATACTAGGATTAGCAGTTGCAGTAGCATTAAAGTTTACAATTGCTTTATCAAGTAACACTAAAGCTGCAGCATATACATCTTTACCGGCATCTAATTTAGGATTCAAATTAGTTCCATCTAAAGCTTCACTGTAAGGAATGTCACCAAAATAATCTACTAAGGTTACGATGGTTAAAGCCTCAATAACTTGACCAATAGCTAAGTGTTTTTTCAAACCTTTTTCTTCAGCAATAGGTTGCATTAATCGGATATTTTTAAGAATAGATCTATAAGAAAACTCCCATTCTGTGTTAAAGAAAGAAGCGCTATATGCATTTTGGTAATCTCTACCAAACATATATTTCAAACGTGTAACTTCAGCACCACTATTACCAAAATATTGCATAGTGTTAGCGAATTTTAACTGAACTCCATTTAACAATAAATCAGGGTTTGAAGCTGATAATGGAAGTTCATTTGGATTTTCCGTTAATTCTAGGTTGGTCGTTTCACATGATGAAAACGTCACTAAACTTATCGTGGCGATAAGAAAACCTACTGTTTTAATTATATTTTTCATATTTTTTATTAGTTTAGAATGAATTAGAAAGTAGCTTTTATACTGAAACCATATCTTTTTCCACTTGGCCCATTCAAGAAATCAAAACCTCTACCATTACCAACTCCAGTTCCAATAACATTGGGATCGAAGTTTACTCCTTTTGGAGTATTGAAAGCATCGTAGTATAAGTTGTATCCAGCTACATTGAAGCTAATACTTCCAAATGGTGTTTTTTCTAAAATTTTTGCAGGTAGAGTATAACCTAAAGAAACTTCATTCAAACGGATTACTGAACCGTCAAACACATTCAATTCATCTGGTCCAAAACCTATATTAGAAAAGTAGTAATCTGAAGCATTAATTTGAATAGTATTTTTTAAACCATTAGCGGTTACTCCCGGTAAAGTAAATGTATTTAAACGGTTTTCAGTATCAGCTGTTAAACCTCTTGCTAATAAAGCTGCCGAAGTTCCAGAATAAATATCTCCACCGTTTACATAACTAATCAAGAATGAAAAGTTAAAGTTTCTGTATGACAATGAACTCGTTGTATTCAAAGTAAAGTCAGGATTTGGATTTCCAATAACAAAAGGTCCAGCTTCCACTTCATAATAACCTGTACTGTTTACCACGTAGTTATTGTTAGCATCTCTTTTGATTCTACTTCCAACCATAACTCCAATTTGTTCTCCTTCAATCGCTTGATTACCAAGGTTAGAAAAACCGGCTACAGTTACTCTTTCTAAATCACCCAAATCAGTAACAATCATTTCTCCTTTAAAGAAGTTAGCTCCAACTTCCCAATTCAGTCCATTTTTGTCATTTTTGATTGCGTGAACATCCACATCTATTTCTATACCATTTCCTTCCAATTTACCAATATTAGTAAATGTGTTCAAGAAACCTGTTGAATTTGCAATCGGTGTAGATGTAATTAAGTCTGTAGTATATCTCTTAAAGTAAGATGCATTAAGGGATAATCTGTTATTAAAAAACTTTGAATCAAATCCAAATTCTATTTCTTCTAACAATTCAGGTCTTAAATTTGCATTTCCAAGAGAAGAACTTCCAGATTGAGAGGCATTAACCACACCATTGATATCAGAGAAATCTCTAGCTGAACTTTCAAGTGTGTTGGCTACAGGATAGCTTGGTGCAAAACCAGCTGAAGTTCCATAACCTGTTCTAATTTTCAAATAGTTCAGCCCTTTATTGCTTTTAATAGAAGGGAAAGCCTCTGTAGCAATAAATGATAATGATGCTGCTGGATAAGTTATAGTATTATCAAAAGTATTTGATACCCAGTCTTTTCTTGAAGACAATGTTAAATATAAATATTTATTGTAATCAAATTCAGCAGATCCATAAATACCAGCAATATTTCTTTGCTCAGAGTATTGTATAGGACTGTAAGAACTAAAATTGTAGTGTCTTAAAATTCCATAAACTAATTGTCCGACACTATTTACTCCTTGTCTGTCATAGCTCTCTGCTCTTGAAGTAGCTCCAGCAGTAAAGTTCAAGTTTATTTTGTCAGTTAAAGAATAATTACCATTCACCATAAAGTTATGATCCCAAATCATGTTGTTGTTATCAAAAGTTCTTAAGGAACCTTGTACAGGTCCTCTAGGAGCTCCAATATTTGTGGCTACAGTGTTTCTTTCATTGTAAAAGTCATATCCTACTCTGTAGTTTATTTTGATATTATCGTTTAGATCATAAACTAAAGCCGCATTTCCGAATGTTCTGTTAGTTAACTGGTTTACAAATGAATTGTTCAAAGTCCAGTATGGATTCAAAATATCATTTCCAGAACGGTAACTTAAGTTAGCTCCAGTAATAGGATGTTGGTAGGGCCAATTTTGGATATCAACATTTCTTGGAGTATAGAATACGTCGGCATAAATTGACAATCCACTTCCTTGAACTCCTGATCCATTACTACGAGCAACAGGTGGAGTTAAAAAGTCAGTTTTTGAAAAGTTCATAGTTCCGCTAACTGTAAATTTGTTACTCAATTTAGAACGTCCACCTAAACTAAATGAAGTTCTTTTTAATTTGTTTCCAGGAGTAAACCCTTCATCACCTAAATTTCCAAAGTTCAAATTATAGGTAGTGTTACCATCTTCAGATCCGCCAGCAACGTTTAAACTCGTATTGATTACCGATCCAATTCTAAAGAAATCTTTCACATTATTTTCAACTGCCTTATAAGGAATACGTTTACCTTGTAATTCAGGGAAAACCGTTGCTAAAGCTGCTTTACTGTATGGGTGTAAAATAGTTCCATCTGATGCAACACCTGAACCAGTTGCACCCCATCCACCAAGTCCTTTTTCGTAAAAACCTGGACCCCAGTTGGAGTAAAAGTTTCCATAAGACTGATCAAAACCATTTCCAAATTTATTTTGGAAATCAGGCATTGAAGCAATTTCGTTAAAAAACAAAGATTGGTTCAAAGTAATTTCAGTTTTCTTAGGACCTTTTTTAGCTTGACCTCCTTTAGTAGTAATTAAAATAACCCCATTTCTACCTGCTGTACCATATAAGGTAGTAGCAGCATATCCTTTTAAAATATTAACGTTAGCAATATTGTTTGGATCTAAATCTAAGAAACGGCTAGAACCTGAGTTACCGTCAGCAAAATTACCTGAGGCGTTTGTATCTCCTGAAAAAGGAACGCCATCTACAATAAATAATGGCTGCGTATTACCAGAAATGGAATTTAATCCACGAATGTTAATGTTAGTTCCAGATCCAGAAATACCACTAGTTTGATTAATAGTAACTCCAGAAGCTTTTCCTGACAATACTCTGGCAACATCTCCTTCTGCTCTTTGTTCAATATCAGCAGCTTTGATCTCACTTACGGCATATCCAAGAGCTTTCTTTTCTCTTTTAATACCTTGAGCAGTAACCATTACCGTCTCCAACTCAACAGAGTCATCTTTCATTTTAATTTTTAATGTAACAGAATTAGCGGCTACTTCTTGAGATTTCATCCCAATATAGCTGAAAATTAAGGTTTCATTTGCACTCGCTTTAATAGAAAATTTTCCATCAAAATCAGTTTGCGTTCCTATCTTGCTTCCTTTTACCAATACACTCACCCCCGGAAGAGGCAATCCTGCATTGTCAGAAACAGTTCCTGAAACGGTTCTTTCCTGCGCAAAAGTAATTTGCGTCACTAGTGCTAAAAGTAGCACTAAGAATCCATTTAATTTTAGTTTCATTTTTAAATATTTTGAATTAGTGAAGCAAAACTCTTAATAATTTGTTAACATTCCTAATATTTTAATCAATTATTTGTGCGTGTATCTAAAATTTAACATTATGACATATTTTTTTAAAATTTTTAAGTTTTTCATGTTTTTTGCGTTTTTATGCTTTTTAAGACCCATTATAACCTTGATTTTGTTATATTATCAACTTTTAGTTTCTTTTTTTTATAATCTCTTTTTTTTTAAATAAATTTTTTTCTACAATCGAATGATTTGATAAGTTAATAATTTTCTATTAGTATGTAATCTATTTCTTTGTTTAATTATATACCTTATTAAAGGGTTGAATTAGATTTAAACTCTCAATGGAAATATCGTAAAACTTTAATTTTAATAATTGTATTGAAAATTAATTAATTAAGGTTTGCAGAGTTCAAAATTATTTATACATTTGCAACCCCGTAAAAAGCGGGAATTTAATATAATAAGAAATTTTTAGTATTAATTATGCCAACAATTCAACAATTAGTAAGAACAGGAAGAACTCAGATAACTAAGAAGAGTAAATCGGTTGCTTTAGATTCT
>CANHKZ010000025.1 GCA_947461425.1 Flavobacteriaceae bacterium
CTTTGAGTTCAAAAGGGAGAAAAATTGCCGTTCCAGCTTGATCTGTTTTAGTTCCAAAAATGATACTGGTACCCAATTGCTCATAAAAATGATTGTCGAAATACGGATACAAAATACTGCGATAACTGCTTTCACGATCTCCTTTTTTCACAATAATTTCTTGACCGATCGCTTTATTAATAACGTCTACTGCCATCGAAGTACAGTTTTGGTCAATGAATTTATAGGTGTATTCGCGGTTTTCTAGTAGTAATGATTCGTTGAGTAAGGCGACTAGTTTTTCTTTTTGTAAGGCAGTAAGACGCAATTCCTGTTCGTAAACAGAGCGCTTTTCATAGGAGTAATTGGCAATAAAATCGGCATACGAATTCGCCACAGCAAAATACTGTAGGTTGCCTTTAACAAATTTTAATGCAAAATTGGAAGTACCAAAATCAAAGGCGCCATAATTATATACCACATCCATTTCGTTAGTAGGATCGTTTACTCGGATAGCGGTATGGCCAAACAAAGCATAAATTTCGTTACTAGTACCACAAGTCAGCACACTTATTTTAGCTTCCTTTGAAAGGGGAGTTGTTTGTGAAAAGCTCATAGGAATACTCATCCAAAGGAGTGTGAATAGTACTATTTTTTGTAGGCTAAGAAACTTCATAATTGCTAGTATTGCTATCTTTTTCAAAAGTAAACTTTTTTATAAAGAGTTGCTATTTATGTCTTACAAAAAATAGTAAACTAGAATCGCTAGATAAAAAACCCAGGTCAAACGCAATAGCATTCACTAATTGTATTAAATTTGTCCTCCAAGACGGTTATTTTTTTACATTATGATGACGATTAAAAAACAGATTCCCAATACGATTACACTACTTAATCTTTTCTGTGGCTGTATAGCAATGGTTTTTGCTTTGAACAAAGATTTCGAAATGGCTTTTTATTTTGTTGGCTTGGGAATTTTCTTGGACTTTTTTGATGGTTTTTTTGCCCGTTTATTTCAAGTATCGAGTCCCTTAGGGTTGCAGTTGGATTCTTTAGCCGATATGGTTACGAGTGGCGTGGTACCAGGAATTGTAATGTACCAAATGATAGGAAGCGCTAGTGGGTATCCAAAATTAGGCTGGGCTGTGGAACCGTTTCCGTTTCTAGGATTTTTGATTGCTTTAGGATCTTGTTATCGCTTGGCCAATTTCAATATTGATACTCGTCAAACCGATTCTTTCATCGGTTTACCAACACCAGCGAATGCTTTATTTATTTTGAGTTTGCCTTTGGTATTAAGTAATTTAGATTCTTTTTTTGTTTTGGAATTATTGACAAATCCTTTTGTTTTGATTGGGATTACGTTACTCAGTGTGTACATGCTAAATGCTGAAATTCCCTTATTTTCCTTGAAAATCAAACAAATGAGTGTGAAGAAAAACGCTTTACAATACAGTTTTTTAGTTTGCTCAATCGGATTGCTGGCTGTTTTTCAATATGCCGGAATTTCTTTGGTGATTGTATTTTATGTGCTACTTTCAGTTGCAAATAATGCCTTTACCAAAATGAATCGCTTGGCTTAAGCCAATTATTTTATTGATTCAGTATAGATTACGCTTAGAAGACAAAAAACAAGCATAGCTATAAACAGCGCTACTGATTTTGGGTTGGCAAAGTTGACGGTCCATCCCATCCAAGAAATTCTTTTTGGAGGCAGTAAACGGTGGTCTTCTTTGTTATAATAAAAGCTACCCCATTTCCAATTGTTAGGATCTTTGTGCCATTTTTCAAGGGTTTCTTTACTTGGTTTTTCCATTGTTCGAAAGTTAAAATTCTAACTTTTTCTTTCTCAATTCGAAGTTTTGCCCCAAATACACTCGGCGTACCATTTCGTCCTCCACCAATTCTTCTGGAATTCCGGCTTTCAGAATGCCACCTTCAAACATTAAATAGGTTTTATCTGTGATTGCTAAAGTCTCTTGTACATTATGGTCGGTAATCAAGATACCGATGTTTTTATTTTTCAATTGTGCTACAATGCGCTGAATATCTTCAACGGCTACAGGATCCACTCCAGCAAAAGGTTCATCTAATAAAATGAATTTTGGATCGGTAGCTAAACAACGCGCAATTTCGGTTCGACGTCTTTCTCCTCCAGAAAGTAAATCGCCTCGATTGGTTCGAATGTGTTCCAAACTGAATTCGGCAATCAAATTTTCCATTTTAGCTTCTTGTTCTGCTTTGGATAAGTTGGTCAATTGCAACACACTTAATATATTGTCCTCAATACTTAGTTTTCTAAAAACCGAGGCCTCTTGTGCTAAATAACCAATTCCAGCTTGTGCTCTTTTGTACATTGGATAATCAGTAATGTCCAGATTATCCAAATGAATAGAACCTGAATTGGGTTTTACTAAACCTACAATCATATAAAAAGAAGTCGTTTTTCCCGCACCATTGGGACCTAAAAGACCCACAATTTCTCCTTGGTTCACTTCTACCGAAATTCCTTTTACAACACTACGGCCTTTGTAAGTTTTAACTAAATTGTCAGCTCTTAATATCATTTCTAAATGTGTAAATTATTCAATTAGTAAATGTAGCAATTGAATGGATTCATTGTTACATTATTTATTATTCTCTAACGCTTCCCAGAATTCATAGGCTCTACGCAAATGAGGAACCACAATGGTTCCGCCCACAAGCGTCGCAATTCCCATAGCTTCCATCATTTCTTCTTTGGTTACGCCTTCTTTGTAACTGGTTTCCAAATGGTACTTGACACAGTCGTCACAGCGCAAAACAGCTGAGGCAACTAAACCTAATAATTCTTTGGTTTTAACATCCAAAGCACCTTCGGCATACGCATTGGTATCTAAGTTAAAAATTCGTTTGACAATTTTGTTATTGTCTGCCAATAATTTCTCGTTCATCTTGGAACGGTACTCATTAAATTCTTGAACGATATCAGCCATTTTCTTTGTTTTTATTTCGGATTACAATTTTAGAAATTAAAATACTCGCTTCGTAGATTAATAACATGGGTATGGTTACGATAATTTGACTCACTACGTCTGGCGGCGTAACAATAGCAGCAACAATTAAAATAACTATGACTGCGTATTTCCAGTATTTTCTTAAAAAAGTAGGGGTAACCAAACCTAATTTGGTTAAAAAATAAATGATGATAGGCAATTCAAAAAACAAACCACAGGCTATAACACTAGTTTTAAGCATACCAATATAGGAATCTACATTGAATTGATTTTTGATGACATCACTTACTGTAAAAGTCGCAAAAAAGTTCACAGACATGGGTACTATGACAAAATAGCCAAATAAAACCCCCATAAAAAAGAGTATGGAAGAAGAAAACACAAACAATTTTGCGTGCTTTTTTTCTTTTTCATACAAAGCAGGGCTAATAAATTGCCAAATTTGCCACAAAATATAGGGAAAAGCTAAAATGAATCCAGCTGTAATACAAGTCCAAATTAAAATATTGATTTGGCCTTCCATATTCGTGTTTTGAATGATGAAAGCCATGTCTGTTACACAAATACTATCAGCAAAACCTAGTTGGTGCGACAAATCACAAAAGAAGCGATAGGTTATAAAATCAGCTCTGGTTGGCCCAAAAATCACATCATTAAAGATAAAGTCGCTCACAAAAAAAGTAACCGTAGCCATTACTAAAATGCCAATAGTACTTCTTACTAACAACCATCGTAATTCTTCTAGATGATCTAAAAACGACATATCGCTTAACTCTTTCTTTGCCATTATATAATTCCCTCTTTTAAAATATCATGTAAATGCAATACGCCTTTGAATTCTGAATCATCCATAACAATCAATTGGGTGATTTTGAAATTTTCCATCAAATAGAAAGCGTCAATTACCATCGCTTCAGAAGTAGTAGTTTTTGGGTTTATCGTCATGATGTCTTTGGCTGTAAGAGTTGCAAAGCTATCTCTTTCGTTTAGCATACGTCGGATATCACCGTCGGTAATAATACCGATGACCTTATTGTTTTCTATTACAGCAGTAACACCTAAGCGTTTTTCTGAAATTTCGAAAATTACTTTTTTAATTGGCGCGTCTGGAGCAACCATCGGCTTTAATGAGTTTTCCAACATGTCTTTCACCCGAAACAATAATTTTTTTCCTAAAGCGCCTCCTGGATGGTATACTGCAAAATCTTCAGCTTTAAAATCGCGCATCTCCATTAAACAAACCGCTAAGGCATCACCCATAACCAATTGTGCAGTGGTGCTATTGGTTGGCGCCAAATTATTTGGACAGGACTCACTATCTACGGTTGTGTTTAACACAATATCTGATCCTTGCGCTAAAAAAGAACTCATATTGCCAGTAATGGCTATTAAAATATTATCAAAACGCTTTAATAACGGCACCAAAACTTTAATTTCTGGACTATTACCGCTTTTTGAAATGCAAATTACCACATCTTCTTTTTGTAGCATTCCTAGGTCGCCATGAATGGCTTCAGCAGCATGTAAAAAAAGTGATGGTGTACCTGTCGAATTGAAGCTAGCCACCATTTTTTGAGCAATAATAGCGCTTTTCCCGATTCCAGTAACTACTAAGCGTCCTTTGGATTGGTATATTTTTTCTACCGCAGATGTAAAATTAGCGTCTAGTAAATCAGCTAATTTTGAGATGGATAGACTCTCAGAGAGTATTGTTTTTTTGGCACTGGCCAATATATTTTGTGTTGTTTTCAAAACAGAAGTGTTAAATTTGTGTTTGTAAAAGAAAATAGTATCTTTATGTGGTGCAAATTTATACAAAATACCACACAGTAAATAATGAATTTAGACGAAATTGATATCCACAAAGAATTAAAGAAGTATTTTGGCTTTGGACAATTCAAAGGACTGCAAGAACCAGTTATTAAAAGTATCCTTAATAAAGAAAATACTTTTGTCATTATGCCCACAGGAGGTGGTAAATCACTTTGTTACCAATTGCCTGCCTTAATTCAAGAAGGAACCGCCATTGTAGTATCGCCATTGATTGCTTTAATGAAAAATCAAGTAGATGCTATTCGAAGTTTATCCTCAGAAAACGGTATTGCTCATGTATTAAATTCCTCGCTAACCAAAACTGAAATCACACAAGTTAAAAATGACATTACCGCTGGAATAACTAAATTATTATATGTTGCTCCTGAATCTCTTACTAAAGAGGAATATGTTCAGTTTCTACAATCGGTAAAAATTTCATTTGTAGCTATTGACGAAGCACATTGTATTTCAGAATGGGGTCATGATTTTAGACCTGAATACAGAAATTTACGTCATATAATCAAACAAATCGGTGATGTTCCAATGATAGGATTGACGGCTACAGCTACTCCAAAAGTACAAGAAGACATTTTGAAAAATTTGGATATGTCTGACGCTACTACTTTTAAAGCCTCTTTCAACCGACCCAATTTGTATTACGAAGTACGCACCAAAACAAAGAATATTGAATCGGATATTATTCGGTTTATCAAACAAAATAAAGGCAAATCAGGAATTATTTATTGCTTGAGTCGTAAAAAAGTAGAAGCCATTGCCGAAGTTTTAATGGTAAACGGAATTAGTGCTGTGCCCTATCATGCCGGTCTAGATGCCAAAACGCGCGCCAAACATCAAGACATGTTTTTAATGGAAGACGTGGAGGTGGTTGTGGCAACTATCGCTTTTGGTATGGGAATTGACAAACCCGATGTACGTTTTGTAATCCATCATGATATCCCTAAATCATTAGAAAGTTACTATCAAGAAACAGGACGCGGAGGTCGGGATGGTGGTGAAGGACATTGTTTGGCCTATTATTCGTATAAAGATGTTGAAAAATTAGAAAAATTCATGTCGGGCAAACCAGTAGCTGAACAAGAAATTGGATTTGCTTTGTTGCAAGAGGTTGTTGCTTACGCTGAAACCTCTATGTCGAGACGTAAATTTTTACTGCATTATTTTGGAGAAGAATTTGACAGTGAAACGGGAGAGGGAGCTGATATGGATGACAATGTTCGCAATCCAAAAAACAAAGTAGAGGCTAAAAATCAAGTTGTAAATTTATTAGAAGTGGTACGTGATACCAAGCATTTATACAAATCTAAGGAAGTTGTATTTACTTTAATAGGTAGAGTAAATGCGGTAATCAAAGCGCACAAAACCGATTCGCAATCTTTTTTTGGTTCGGGTGCTAATTACGATGAGAAATATTGGATGGCTTTGCTACGGCAGGTTCTAGTAGATGGCTATTTAGCAAAAGATATTGAAACCTACGGAATCGTTAAAATTACAGAAAAAGGCTTGGATTATATCAAAAATCCGGTTTCTTTCCTGATGTCTGAGGATCACGAATACAATGAAATTGAAGACGATGCAATTGTAAGTGCAGCGAGTTCATCAGGAACTGCAGACGAAGCTTTGATGGTTATGTTGCGCGAATTACGAAAAAAAGAAGCAAAAAAATTAGGTGTTCCGCCTTTTGTGGTTTTCCAAGATCCTTCGTTAGAAGATATGGCTTTGAAATATCCAATTACACTAGATGAATTAATTAATATTCATGGAGTTGGTGAAGGAAAAGCTAAGAAATACGGCACACCATTCCTAGCTTTAATTAGTAATTATGTAGATGATAATGACATTATCCGTCCGGATGATTTAGTGGTTAAATCAACGGGTGTTAATTCGGCCAGTAAATTGTATATCATTCAAAATATAGATCGAAAATTATCGCTAGATGATATTGCTTCTGCAAAAGGGATGACGATGGACGATCTGATCAAAGAAATGGAACAAATAGTGTATTCAGGCACTAAATTAAATATCAAATACTGGATTGACGAAATGCTAGATGATGATCAGCAGCAAGAAATTCATGATTATTTTATGGAGTCAGATTCAGATAAGATTGAAGAAGCGCTTAAAGAATTTGACGGAGAATATGATATTGATGAATTGCGTTTGATACGTATTAAATTCATAAGCGAAGTCGCTAATTAATTTATTTTTCTTCATAGAGTTCACCGCGATGTGGTTTTAAGGCATCTCGCACTGCAATCATGTAATCATCAGTAACCACCATGTAAGCAATAGCATACATTTCATTGAGTATTTCGTATCCGGTAATCTTTAGAGGTAACTTTTCTATAGTACTATATTCTTTGAGATGAATTTCATGATGTTCGGCGGTTTTTGCCGAAGCGGGCCCTCTAAAATCCCAGATTAATTTAATTTTTCTTTCCATTTTTTTTGGTTGAAGTACAAAGGTACAAACTCTAAAGTAAAATGGTTGTCCATTTCTTAGACTGAATTCACTTCAAAATGTTATTTTTGTAAGCTGTTGTGCCAATCGGTTGCAACAAAGAAAAAACACTATTTGATGCCTCAAGAACTTTTACTTCAAGTTAGTCCAGAAATAGCTGCCGATGCCGCTCTACTGCAACAGCATTTATCCAAACAAATTAAAGTAGGGATCAATGAGATTCAGCATATTTCTATAGTAAAACGTTCTATTGATGCGCGTCAAAAAGCCATTAAAGTCAATTTAAAAGTAGTAGTTTATTTGCAAGGAGAATCTTTTCAGGAGCCATTTTTTCCGCTCCCTGATTATCCCAATGTAACTAACAATCAAGAAATTATCGTCATTGGCGCAGGACCAGCTGGTCTTTTTGCAGCATTGCAATTGATCGAATTAGGTTTAAAACCAATTGTTTTAGAACGAGGAAAAGACGTTCGTGGTCGTCGTCGTGATTTGAAAGCGATTAATGTAGATGGGATAGTACACGAAGATTCCAATTATTGTTTTGGAGAAGGTGGGGCAGGAACTTATTCGGACGGGAAATTGTATACTCGCTCTAAAAAAAGAGGAGATATTAACCGAATATTGCAATTATTAGTTGCTTTTGGTGCCAGCCCAGATATTTTGGTAGAGGCACATCCGCACATAGGAACCAACAAGCTTCCACAAATTATTCAAGATATTAGAGAAAAGATTATCGAGTGTGGCGGACAAGTTTTGTTTGAAACGCGTGTAACTGATATTCTGATAAAAAACAATGAAATTCAAGGAGTGCAAACTCAAAGTGGCGCTACTATTACTGCCAACAAAATCATTTTGGCTACAGGACATTCGGCTCGGGATATTTTCGAATTGTTGGATCGAAAAAAAGTATTGATAGAAGCCAAACCTTTTGCTTTGGGCGTTCGAGCAGAACATCCACAATCTTTAATTGACAGTATTCAGTACAGTTGTGATTACCGTGGTGCGCATTTGCCACCTGCTCCGTATTCCATAGTCAAACAAGTAGGAGGTCGCGGAATGTATTCGTTTTGCATGTGTCCGGGTGGCGTTATTGCACCATGTGCCACTAGTGCTGGAGAGGTTGTAACCAATGGTTGGTCGCCTTCAAAACGCGATCAGGCTACTGCTAATTCTGGGATTGTAATCGAATTAAAGTTGGAAGATTTTAAACCTTTTGCAAAATTTGGCCCTCTGGCCGGAATGGAATTTCAAAAAAGTATAGAACAAAAAGCATGGCATTTGGCTGGGCAAACTCAAAAAGTGCCTGCGCAAAAAATGATTGATTTTACACAAAATAGAATTTCATCCGAAATCCCAAAAACCTCCTATGTGCCCGGGACTACATCCGTAGAAATGGGACAGCTGTTTCCGGGATTCTTAACTCAGATACTTCGAGAAGGATTTACTGAATTTGGAAAATCAATGAAAGGGTATTTGACTAACGAAGCAGTATTGCATGCACCAGAATCACGAACTTCTTCACCTGTTAGAATTCCGAGAGATGAAATTTCTTTGGAACATCTACAAATTAAGGGTCTGTATCCTTGTGGAGAAGGAGCAGGTTATGCGGGCGGAATTATTTCTGCAGCGATTGATGGCGAAAAATGTGCATTGAAAATTGCTGAAAGTATACGATATTAAGGTATTATCTACGGATAGCAACCGCTATTTTCGAGTCAGCAGTACCATAATACAATATCCATTTGTTTTTAAAGAAAACCAAACCCTCAACAAAGCACACTTCATTTACCTCACCTATTTTTTCATAGGGTTTATCTGGATGAATGAAATGACTTTGGGTACGGTCGATTAATTTGTACGGTTGGTTTTTGTCAAATAAAGCTTGCCCTGCTGCATAGGTAAATTTTGGTAATTCGGAAGTGTTGTAATTGGCCGCATTACTACCGTTATAAATTAATACAATTCCCTGCTTTTGCAAAAGTGCAAAAGGTCCGGGTTCCACCAAGCGACTATCAAAATATCCCATTCTAGGATTCAGTACACTAATCATTTTTTGACTTTCCTCGTTTACAGCGGCTTGCCAATGGATGAGGTCTTCAGAATAAGCCATGAATAAATTAGTGTCTCCAAAATACATCCAATACTTATTATCGATTTTTGTAGCTATAATTTTATTGCCTTTTCGTTCACCTACTATAGCCCCTGATTTTGCCCAAAGGTCTTTGTATTTTTCATCTTTTAGAACCAAGCCTTGTTTGGTCCAATGTCTCAAATCTTTCGAAGTAGCGAAACACAATCGGGCAATTTTCCCATCGTATGAAGTATAGGTCATAAAATAACTACCATCTGGACATTCAATTACTCTTGGATCTTCCACACCACCCTTCCACTCATAAGAAATCATGTTGTCATTATCTGGAAAGAAAATTGGTTTTGCTTCCTTCTTAAAGTGCAAACCGTCTTCGCTAATTGCCAATCCTAAACGAGAGGTCATTTGGTTGTCCTGGGCACGATAAATAAGATATACTTTATTGTCCTTTACTATCGCAGAGGGATTGAGTACGTTTCGTTCTTCCCAATTGAGCACTTTGTTGCTTACGGGGCAGGTGAACGATTGTTTAATGTCTGGAGAAAGGATAGGATTGATGCTATCTACTTTGACAAAATCAATTAGTGCCCATTTTTGTTGTTGGGCGTTAACTGAGAATGTACATTGTAAAATTAAGAATAAACCAATTAGGTTTTTCATACACGTAGAGTTGAATTATTTTCCGCTAGGATTCATATAATCAACAGTAAGATTTGCCATAGTTTTCATCCCAAGAATAAATCCACTCTCATCGATATAAAAATCAGGGGTATGATGCGAAGGCATCTCCTCTGGTTTTTTACCTTTTGGCATTCCTCCAAGGAAAAAGAACACACCTGGAATTTTAGCCTGATAGAAAGAGAAATCTTCAGCACCAGTAACTGCTTCAGTTAAAATTACATTTTCCTTTCCAGCTGTTTCTTCAAGAGTAGGAAGCATCTTTTCAGTTAGCCTAGGGTCATTGTAAGTAATTAATGTTTTCTTAGTTATTTCCACTTCTGCAGTTGCGCCAGCACTTTCAGCAATATTTGTTGCAATTTGTTTTACTCTGGAATGAATATAATCTTGTGCCTTTTTATCAAGAGTTCGAATTGTACCACTCATATTTAACTCTTCGGGAATAATATTACTACGAATTCCAGCATTGACTTGCCCCACACTCACCACAGCAGCATTTTCTGTAAGCGCCATGTTTCTGCTTACTATTGTTTGTAAACCAAGAATAATTTGAGAGGACGCAACAATTGGATCAATCCCTTGCCAAGGGGTTGCACCATGTGATTGTTTGCCAGTAACTTTAATTTTGAACCAATCAGAAGAAGCCATTGTTCCTTTTGGACGGTATTTTATTTTTCCGACTTCGGTTTGAGCGTTAATATGCAAACCGAAAATGACATCTACCTTTGGGTTTTCCAAGACTCCTTCTTTCACCATTAGTTCTGCACCACCTTCCTCTCCTTCTGGAGCACCTTCTTCGGCGGGTTGAAAGATGAATTTTACCGTTCCTTTAATTTCTTTTCGTAATTCAGCTAGAATAGTAGCGGTACCCATTAGCATTGCAACATGTGTATCATGACCGCAGGCGTGCATTACTGCTACCTTTTGATTATTGTATTCACCTTCTATTTTTGATGCAAAAGGTAAATTCACTCTCTCTTTTACAGGCAATGCATCCATATCAGCACGAAGCGCCACAACGGGTCCTGGCTTGCCTCCTTTTAAGATTCCTACTACACCGGTTTTTGCCACCCCAGTTTGAACTTCAATCCCAATACTTTTCAAATAAGCCGCAACTTTTTCGGCAGTTTGAAATTCTCTATTACCCAATTCAGGATGTTGATGAAAGTCTCTTCTCCATTGAATCACTTTATTTTCTAGTGCTACTGCTTTTTGAGCTATTTGCGTTTTAAGATTAGTATTTTGAGATTGAACAATAGAAGTTAGTGCTAGGAAAAAAAAGAAGATTAGTTTTTTCATTTGGTATATTATAAAAGTGTGTAATAACCAAATGTACAAAAACTAATCTTTTATTTTACTTAAAATCAAAAACAGTAGGAATAAGTTACTCTTTCTTCAAACGGCTTTTAAATAATTTTTCAAATTTTTCAATTTTGGGTTGGATGACCATTTTACAATAAGGTTGGTTTTTATTGTTTTGGTAGTATTCTTGGTGATAGTCTTCTGCTTTGTAGAATTTTGTAAGCGGTTCAATTGTTGTAACCACTTGGCTGTCGTATACTTTAGATGTTTCTAACGCATCAATTATATTTTGTGCCTCTTTTTTTTCTTTTTCGTTAGTATAAAAAATCACCGAACGGTATTGAGTTCCTACATCAGCACCTTGTCGGTTGAGAGTAGTCGGATCGTGAACGGTAAAAAATACTTTAAAAATTTCATCCGTATTAGTTTGTTTTGGATCATATGTAATTTGAACTACTTCGGCGTGTCCTGTAGTACCTGAGCAAACTTCTTCATAAGTTGGATTTTCAATTCGTCCACCAGCATATCCGGATACTACGGATTTCACTCCTTTCAAATTATCGAATACGGCTTCAATACACCAGTAACATCCACCTCCAACTGTGAGGTTTTTTAAAGCTCCGCTTTTTTCTACTAGTGTCGTTTCAGGAACAAAATCAAGTGAAATGGCATTCATACAATACCTTTTTCCGGTAGGCTCCGGACCGTCATCAAATAAATGACCCAAGTGACTGTCGCATCTTCCGCAAAGCGCTTCGGTTCGGCTCATTCCGAAAGATTTGTCCAACTTGAATACAATACTTTCTTTATTTTCTTGTTCAAAAAAACTAGGCCAACCACAACTGCTGGTAAATTTTTGATTGGATTGGAAAAGTTTATATCCACATGTGGCACAATAATAAGTTCCTTTGGTTTCGTCATTCCACATGGAACCCGTAAAGGCTCTCTCGGTATCGGCTTCACGAGCAACTGCATACAAATCAGGAGAAAGGATTTTCTTCCATTCAGCATCTGAAACGCTTAATTTGGAGGTATCCGTATTGGAATAAAATGGGTTTTCAGGTTTGTTAATTACATTTTCCATAGTTGTTGGGTTTGGAATTGATTGTGATTTAGTTTTTGATTGTCCACAAGCATTAAATGCTAATAATGGTAATACTATTAAATATTTAACTATTTTTTTCATAGCAATCTGGTTTAGATGATACAACAAATTTACAATAGATATGTACTACAAAATGCCATGTTGAAAGCAAAAATTGTTCATTTAAGGAAAGTTTAACGCTTGTTGATATTTTAAAAATTCAGCGTTCCCAATTCTTTTTTTGTATTTTTGACATTCAACTGTTGAATATGATTGAAGATAATGTAATATTAGTTAACGAAAACGACGAGCCCATTGGCTTAATGCCAAAGATGGAAGCACATGAAAAAGCAGTGTTACATCGTGCTTTCTCAGTTTTTGTTTTGAATAATAAAAACGAAATTATGTTGCAGCAGCGTGCGCAGCACAAGTACCATTCTCCGTTGTTGTGGACAAACACTTGTTGTAGTCACCAAAGAGAAGGAGAAACCAATATTCAGGCAGGAAGCAGACGTCTTCGCGAAGAAATGGGTTTTCAAACTGAGTTGAAAGAGTTGTTTCATTTTATATACAAAGCGCCTTTTGATAACGGCTTAACAGAACATGAATTAGATCATGTAATGATTGGTTATTACAATGATGCCCCAAATATTAACACCGATGAAGTTGAAGACTGGAAATGGATGCCTATTGAAGCAGTAAAAACAGATATGCAGAGAAATCCTGAAATTTACACCATTTGGTTCAAAATTATTTTTGACCAATTTTATCATTTTTTAGAAGAACACACCCTTTAAATACATACCAATGCGAGTTACGATTTCAAGAAAAGCCCACTTTAACGCGGCACACCGATTGTACAGAAAAGATTGGTCATTTGAGCAAAATAATGCTGTTTTTGGAAAATGCAATAATCCAAATTTTCACGGCCATAATTATGAATTGATAGTAAGTGTAACAGGTGAAATTGATTCTGAAACAGGCTATGTTATGGATGTCAAATTTCTTTCGGATATTATCAAAGAAGAAGTGGAAAACCAAATGGATCATAAAAATTTGAATTTGGATGTTCCAGAGTTCCAAGATTTGAATCCAACGGCTGAAAATATTGTAGTGGTGATTTGGAATAAAATCAGAAAACGAATTCCTGCTGTTCACGACTTAGAAATAGTTTTGTATGAAACGCCACGTAATTTTGTAACCTTCAAAGGATAATTATGGCATTAGAAATACGTGATCAAGTTCCTCAATTTATTGCTACAGATTCAAACGGAGCTCCCTTTGATAGTACAACAGTAATTGGCAAAAAACCATTGGTACTTTATTTTTATCCAAAAGATAACACACCAGGATGTACTGCGCAAGCTTGCAGTTTTAGAGATCAATACCAAGATTTTTCAGATCTTGGTGCTGAGGTAATAGGGGTTAGTGGAGATGGTTTAGTTTCGCATCAAAAATTCACAAAACAATATAAATTACCCTTTTTATTATTATCCGATTCGAATAAGAAACTACGCAAATTATTTGGCGTTCCTACTTCCCTTTTCGGAATGTTACCAGGGAGAGTTACCTACGTAATCGATAGGAAAGGAAAAATCCAGTATGTTTTTAATAGTATGTTAGCGGGTCAACATTTACCAAAAGCTCTAGCGGCTTTAAAAAAAATACTTGCTCAGTAAATTAATATTCATCTTAGTTTAATATTTATTCCGGATGCTTTAACTTCTTTTAAGTTGGATGGAAACGCTTCAATCTTAGAAATTTATATTTCGTAGTAGGGAATAGAAAGATTATGTGTATTTTTGCACACGCAAATTAAAATTAAAAATAAAATGGCAAACGTTAAGAATTTAAAGAAAGACATCAACTATGTTTTAGGAGATATTATTGAAGCAGTTTATTTGTTCGAAATTTCAACTTCAGGAGTTCCAACACCAGAAACTAATGCTTTAATTGATGAAGCTATTGCAGCTTTTGATCTTTTGATTACCAAAGTAAACGCTAAGAACGTTGAAAACAAAAAATCACATTTCAAACAAATTAATGTTGAATTGGAACAAACTGCAAATCAATTGATTGCTAAAATCAACGAATTATAGTCGTAATAAATCCGTAAAAAAGTGCTTATTTATTTTGGATAATTGAAATTCAGAATTATATTTGCACCCGTAATACGCTGCCAGCGTAGCTCAGTTGGCTAGAGCAGCTGATTTGTAATCAGCAGGTCGTGGGTTCGAGTCCCTCCGCCGGCTCCAAAAACCATAACAACAGTTATGGTTTTTTTATTTCAAAGTACAGCATAAAAAAACCGTCAATTCAAATGACGGTTTTTTTGTTTTTGGTGGTTTTGGCTATTGTTGCTTTTTAATGGCAGCAATATAATCAGTAAGTTTTTTCCCGTAAAGTGATTGGGCTACTTTTGGTGACATGGATTTTTGAATGGTATCCAAGTATTTCAAATTAATATCATAAATTTCAGAAAGCGCTATATAAGGTGCAACTTCATATTCCTTGTTATTGATAGCAAAGTTAGCCGCATGTAAGTATCTTCTCTTTATATTTGTTTCTTGTAAGTCTTCAATTCGAGCTAGTTCTTGGGTATTGTTGCTTTTTTCAGCCTTGAATCTTTTTTCAATAAGAGTTAATTTTTCTTCCTGAAAACGACGATCTATCTTTTTAAAATTATAAAATAAATCCTGATTTTTTGATCCTGTTACCTTTACGTCAGACAGATAATTTTCTAAGTTAGTTTCTATGTTTATTGTACCTGGTTCTGCAAAAAAGTAAAGGTTGTTATCCATTGAATTCGATACCCCTCGATCTAAAAAGAGATACAACATCTCGGGTGATTTTAGTTCTATATCAGTTTCAAAACTGGAGTTTCCTTCGATTTTTATGGTATCTATTGCAACAAGTTTATTGTTGTTTTCTCTTTGAACATAAAGAATACCTTTTTTTAATCCTTTGATAGTTCCTGTGAGGTGGAGGTTGTTTTCTGATTTTTTTTCAGAACAGGCAAACAATAGTGAGATAGCTACGAAAGCGATACTAAATTTTTTCATGAGTAATTTGTATTTTGGCGCAAAATAGCGAAAATTGTTGGAATGCAAGATTGAATTTAAAAAAAATCCCAATCTATTTCTAAATTGGGATTGTAGGTGAAAAAAACTTTTTTTTATCCTTTCAACCAGGCATTTTTCATATTGGTTTTAGTACTATCTGTTGCTTTTAAACCTTCTACTTCTTCATAAGGCATGCTTACTTTTCCAGTTAGGATTTGTTCTTTACCGTCTCTTTTAATTTTTACAGTAATCGTATCATTTTCTTTCCAATTTTCGCTTTCGCCAATCATTTCATAAATGTTATCTAATGTATACGCTTTATCATTTATAGCTACAATTATATCATTGGCTCTCAAATCCAAGTTTTTATAGAAATCGATTAGTTTTGTATCAGGTCTTACCAAAATTTCTTTGGTGTCTTTATTAACCGTGATGTAAGGCGATTGTCCTTTTAAAAATACGTTTCCTGCTTTTTTATCTTTTGTTATGCTAACGCCAACTTTTGCCAAGAAAATTTCATAAGGTATGGGCGTTGGCCCCGATACATACGTACTTAAGAAGTTCCCTACTTCAGGGTAGGTTAGTGCGGTGATTTTAGCAAATAATTCGTCGTCATTAAACGCTTTAGTAACTCCATATTCTTTAGATAATTGTTGCATTAAATTTAAAATCCCTTTTTTACCATTGCTTTTATCGCGAATGATAATGTCAATACACATTCCAATCAAAGCTCCTTTTTGGTACACATTCAAGTATTGCTCTTTGTAGGGACTTTTTAAAACATTAGCACTCATGGTGGTGAAAGGCATTGTATCATTAAGAGATTTTGCTTGTGAAATTTTTTCGGCTATACGATTTAGAAAATCAGTTTCGCCGATTAATCCTTGATTGATTTGAAATAAATTAGCAAAATACTCCGTTACTCCTTCGTACATCCATAAATGTTGGGACATTTTTGGTGTATTGTAATCAAAGTATTGGATTTCGTTAGAATGAATAGTTAAAGGGGTTAGGATATGAAAAAATTCATGTGACACCACATCAATCATTGATTTTTGTAATTCTGCTAGCGGCATCATTTCTGGCAATACAACGGTAGTAGCAGTGGGATGTTCTAGGGCACCGAATCCTTTAGCGTCTTCTGGTTTCATTGAAGACAAATACAATAAAACAGAGTATTTTTTAGTAGCATTTACGTCTCCTAAAAATGTTTTTTGAGCCGTCATCATTTTTTTCATTTCAGGGGTGATGCTTTCTGCAGTTACCTTTCCTGATGGAGAATAGACAGCAATCTGTATTTCCATTCCGTTTACAATAAAAGAGGTATAATCAGGTTTGGCATACATAATCGGATTTTCCACTAATTCAGCATAGCGTGGTGTATTAAAAACATCTTTAGTAGCACTGGCATCTACATCAATCATAGAGGTTGCTCCCCAAAGTGTTTCAGGATGCGAAATAGTCACTTGATATGGAAGGTCTTTTTTATCTTGGAAGTAACCTACAAAACCGTGAGTATTGATTACAAAGTTGTTTCCGGCATTGATATTGGTCCCTGCAGGCGAAAATATATCTGTTCCAAAACTTCCCCCTTTTTCAGTATCAAAAGTATCGTTAACTAAATAGACAATTTTAGATAGATTTTTAGCATTTGAAATCGACCATGTATTGTCATCAGATTTAGTTACAGCCAATTCTATTCCTTTTGAATCAAAAGCCTTAAAAGCTTCAATATATTTTCCGTAATTATCTTCAGAATAGGTTCCGGGTACAATTTTAGGAATGCTGTAGGTGATTTTATCCAATGAGATTTTCGGCGCTTGTACAGTCACTTTTACTTTGTCATCTTTCACATCGATTAAGTCAATTCCGACTTTAATATCTTGTTTTGGAGTGGTCTTTTTTTGTGCGTTTACTGAGTTGCTATTCCAAAGAAAAGCTACCATAGCGAGTGCAATTATTGATTTTTTCATTTTTCATTTATTTAAATTGGGTTATTAGTATAGAGTTTCAACTAATTGTTACAGTTTACAACGAGCGAATAAAAGTAGTAATTATTGAGGATAATTCAACACTAATTGGTAAATCAGGATTAGTGTAGGATGCTTTATTTTCAGCGTCGTCGCCTTTAATTTCTTTAAAAATATGGTTCATATTCGGAATAATTTTGAGTTGAGCATCCGGTTTGGCTTGTTGTAATAATTGGGCATCATTGACACTTACTTGAATGTCTTTATCTCCGTTTATAAGTAGGATTGGAATGCGTAATTTTTTTATTTCGTTTTGCGGATTGTATTTGATCCACGAAATCATATACGGTTGCACACTTGCTCTAAATAAAGAGGCTAGCATTTGATTTTTTAATTCGAAGGTATTTCCATTTTTCAAGCTGGCTAAGTTTTTTTGGACTTCGTCTTTTAAGAAAGGAGCTTGTTTTTCAATTTGTTCCAATAAAACGTCATCAATAGGCCGACCCGCTCCGGCAATTGAGATATAGGCATCTGTATTCCCATTCGCAGCGACCATCCCAATTAATGCCCCTTCGCTATGACCAGCAAAGGTAATAGTACGGTATTTTTTTTGATTTTTGAAAAATTGAACAACAGCTTTGGCATCGTCAATAAAGTGATCAAATGATAAACTAGCTTCGTCCAATTTAGCTGTTGCCATTTGAGCAAAAATTCGTTTGTCATAACTGTAAACTGCGATTCCATTATTGGCTAATGCTTCCGCTAATAATTTTAGGGAATTATTTAATAATCCATTCTGATTTCCGTTTCGATCTGTTGGACCTGATCCTGCAATAAGAATTACTAGGTTTGTCTTTTTATTGTGTTGTATCGGAGTATACAAGGTACCGTTCAAAAGGTCATTTACAGCAATGTTTTCTTTTGTAAATGGTTCCGTTTTTTGCGAAAAAATTGCTGCCGATAGCATTATAAATAGTACTGTAAATAAGGTTTTTTTCATGGCTAAGTTGGTAAATAAAAAAACTCCTGTTTTTCAGGAGTTCTGTATCAGTCTAATTTGTTTTTGATGTAATATTTACCATCCAATTCATCATCAAAGGTATCAATTTTAACCGGTTTTGGTTTTGGTTTGTTGGCAGCCGCTTTCTTTTTCCACATTTCGAATTTTTCTGCGGGCATTTTCTTTTTCATAATTTCAAGAACCTCTTTTTCGGCTAAGCCAAATTCTTTTTTAATAATTTCAAAGGGGTTTCTTTCTTCAAGGGCTAAAGTCATCAATTTTTCCGTCTCTTCCCAATTTAATTCTTTACGGCTACTCTTTTTCATGAGGTGAAAATAATTCAGATCAATTTAATTAATAATTTGTTTAGTTGTAAATAGATATCAATATTAAGAAAAAAAATAATCACTTAAGCTAGTACGTTTACTTTTTTTTCTGAAAAGGAATTTTTAATAAATTTCCTAAATTATTGTGCTCTTCGGGCTCAAAGTGAGAGTCAACTCCAAATACAATTTCCTCTCTAGGCAGTACTCTAAAAGTTCCAAACAATCGATCCCAAATGGAGAATATATTGCCATAATTACTATCCGTATACGGCAGAACATAATGATGGTGTACTTTGTGCATGTCTGGAGATACAATGAAATAACTCAAAAGTGTATCGACTTTTTTAGGTAAAGCGATATTTGCATGATTGAACTGCGTCGCTACGACAGAGATGGTTTGGTATAAAAACACCAACCACATTGGCGTGCCTACAAGCAGTACTCCTAATGTGGTAAATACAAATCGTATCACACTTTCACCTGGATGGTGACGGTTGGCTGTTGTGGTGTCAATCCAAGTATCGGTATGGTGAATCAAATGAAAACGCCATAAAAGTTTCACTTTATGTTCGACAAGATGCACTAAATAAGCACCAATCAAATCGAGTAATAATAACCCAACTAAAGCGTAGATTCCAATTGACATTTGGGGTAACCATTGCAAAATCCCAAAATTGTTTTTCACCGACCAATCCGCAACTTGTAATAAAATGAAAGCCAAACAAAAGTTAACGATGATGGTAGTTAGTGTAAAAAATATATTGATTCCGGCATGATGAAATCTACGGTATTTAAAATTAAATAACGGAAATGCGTTTTCTATTAGCCAGAAAATAGTAATTCCGCTCACTAAAATTAAGCTTCTGTGTGAAGAAGGAATCGTCGAAAAGTAAGAAATTAAAGTGTCCATTTTGGTAAAATTAAAAACCAAATATAAACAATTATTTAATTGTTCTGAAAGTTAAATTAATGCGTGTTCCAATGGGTTTTGCTGTCTTTGGTATTTGGTGTTTCCAAAAATGTTGTGTACTTCCTTTCATCAATAAAAGGCTTCCGTTTTCCAATGTAATACTTTTTTTAGCATCAGCTAAGCTGTTGTGCTTGAGTTGAAAAACCCGTTCAGCACCCAAACTTAAGGAAGCGATGATAGGATTTGAACCCAATTCTTTTTCGTTATCGGCATGCCAACCGTTACTATCTTTTCCATCTCGGTATTGATTTAGTAAAACAGTTGTGAATTGACATGCAGTAGTTGCTTCTATATAACTTTTAATTTTTTGTAAAATACCCTGCCATGGATGAGGATGCATTGTAATGTTGGAATAGGAGTAGGGTTTTCCCTCATTTCCATACAATGCGGTTAAGCGCGGTTGGGGATGTGTCTTTCCAAAAACAGTGATAGTATCTTGTTGCCAAGCTATTTCTTGAAGCAATTCATCATAAATAGTAGCTGCTTGTTGCTTATCAAAAAAATTAGGGTAATAAATAATCTCTGCGTCTGGCAAGTCGAGTAGAAGGGGTTCCAAATTAAAATTAAAAAGGGATTCCAAGTTATTATGAATTAATTTGTTTTTTTTCCATTTCTGACAAATCACTCAAATGCAAACGCAATGCGTTGACAGAAATACTGATTTCCCAAAACGACAAACCCAAAGAAATTAATAAACTCAACAAACTCATTCCAAAAAAATAAATACTAATATTTTGGTTATCAAAAAACAAAAGTAACATGGCAAAAACCGATAAAAACAAACACAATACTCCCGCCATTTGCATATAGCGAATTAAAGTTAAGCGCAGATTTAGATTTTTGATTTCTAATAAAATCATACTGTTTTCTTTCTCTTTATATACTTTTTTTAGTCCGCGAATAATGTTTGCAATGGTTAAAAAGCGATTGGTGTAGGCTAGCAAAATTAATGAGGTAGCTGAAAAAAGTAATGCTGGAGTTCCTATTTCTAAAGTCATAATCGTTTGAATGTTGTTTCAGTGTACAAAGTTCGGTATTCTTTTTATAAAATCGATTCAACTCTCGACTTAATTTTTTAATAAAAATTATTTATATATTATATTGAAAATATAAATAAAAATTTATGATTATTCTTTTCGAAATTTGAAAAAAAAAATACTATGAAAAGAATTAGTTTAATTTTAGTAATTAGTTTAGCTATTAGTAGTTGCGTAACTATTAAACCAGGAGAAGTTGGATTAAAGCAAAGATTAGGTAAACTTTCAAATGAGATTTATCCTCAAGGACCTGTTTTTTTTAATCCATTAACTTCTAAGATTGTTAGAACATCAATTCAAACAAGAAATTTAGAACTTACGCTCAACCTGCCAAGTAAGGAGGGTTTGAGTATTACATCTCAGATTTCAATTTTGTATCGATTGGAAAAAAATGAAGTGGTAAAAATTGTAAATGATTTAGGTTTAAATAGTGAGGGTATCATCGCTAATGTTTTTCGATCTGCTTCAGCAGATGTTTGTTCGCAATATTTTGCCAAAGATATGCACTCTGGAAAAAGATCTGAAATCGAAATTGATATTCTCAAAAAAATGGCTGGAAATCTTTTGACAAAAGGGATTGTTATTGAATCTGTTTTAATGAAAAGTATTCAATTACCTCAAGGTTTATCTCAGTCTATTGAAAATAAATTACAAGCCGAACAAGATGCCATGCGAATGGAGTTTGTGTTACAACAAGAAAAATTTGAAGCTGAAAGAAAAATTATTGAGGCGAAAGGTACTAGAGACGCTCAAAAAATTCTATCGGAAGGATTAACTAACGAAATAATTAAATTAAGGAGTATAGATGCGTTTAATGAACTTTCTAGGTCACCTAACACAAAGATAATTGTAACAGATGGCAAAACGCCTTTTTTAATTAATCAATAAATGATTTGTTTTTTTTTTAGATGATTTAGTGAATTAGTAAGCTAAATTGTAGCCGCCTTTTCGAGTTTACTTGAAAAGGTGGTTTTTTTTATGTTTCATTTGATTTAATTCAAGTTCTAGTCGATTGTTTTTAGATCTTATTGTTTTTTTTCAATTTTCCAACTTATTAGTGTAACAAAAAAGAAAATTAGATACTAAATCAACGAACAATAATTTAAAAATGAAAAAAATAGTTATTTTACAAGCCTTATTTTTTGGAATAGTTTTCCAAGTTGCTGCCCAAGAGAACGCAAAAAAGCCAGAAGAACTTAAGGAGGTTACCATTACCAAAAGTAAAAAAGCTATTGAGCAGAAAGCAGATCGTACCATTTTTGATTTTGCTAATCAGCCCAGTTTGAACTCAGGTTCTGTTTTAGAAGGATTGAAAAAATTACCGGGTTTAATTTCTTCTGATATAGCCGGAATGATGTACCAAGGAAAACAATTAGAAGTATTTATGGACGGAAGACCCTTGAATATTTCGTCTAATGAGTTGAACGGATTTTTAGAGGGAATGCCTGCTAATGCTATTGAAAAAATCGAAATTATTACCCAACCAGGAGCTGAATTTCCTGCGACTTCTGGAGGTGCCATTTTAAATATTATTACTAATAAAAATGCTAAGAACTTCTTGAGCGCTACCTATACTAATAGCACTAACGTCACTAATTATGACCGATTGAGATGGAGAGTTAACAATAGTATTTTGCTTAATGCTAAGAACAAATACTTTGGTTGGCAATTAAATATGGGTCAAAATTATAGAGAAAGTGCTACATGGGGTTCATTTACTAAAAATGAAAACCAGCTTAGTTCTTTACTTTCTCAGATTAATTCGGATCGAGTAGGTAGATCTAATTTTATGAAATCGTCCTTGACTTTTGATTTGAAAAAAGACCGCTTGTTATTAAATTACGACTTAAATCTAAATAACAACAATAGTGATACAGATTCTAAAGGAATTGGTTTTTCTTCATTAGATGCTACAAATTCTCAATCTATTCGACAAGATGCGGTAGCTACTTATCAAAAACGATTTGATGACAAATCAAAGAAGTTGGATTTTGTCCTAAATTTCAATCAGAATACTAATGAGTTTCTTTTAAATACTTTAGGAATCGTTGCGCCAATTCTTGACAATTCTTCCTTTCAAAAATACTTGAATTTAAAATTTGATTACTCCCAACCGATTTCATTTTCTGACGAAGGAAAAATTAGCTTTGGAGCACTTCGTGATGAGTTGATTTTTCAAACTGAAAGTAAGGGAATTACGAATTTAGATTATCAAAGAAGTACTTCTGCAGGATACTTTGAGTTACAAACAAAGTTCAAAAGCCTAAGTTTTATAGTAGGTGGGCGTGCTGAAGATTATGCTATCACTGGAAAGACACTTACTACCGATTTAGTTCCGTTCCAACAATTTCGTTTCTTTCCCAACGCAAGCGCACAGTACAACTTGAACAAGAATGTTTTCTTTAATATGAATTACAATAAGAAAATTACCTTGCCAAGTACCTCTGCTTTGAATCCAAACAATACAAGTTACCAGAATCAAAATGTGGACAATACAGGTAACCCTAATTTACAGCCTACTATTTTTGATAATTATGAAGTTAAGTTAAGTGCTTACGATTATGCATTTATCGGATATTCTGTTAGTAATGCCAGAAATCAAGTAGTGCAACGTATCAACTTGAATCCCAACTCGAATGTTGTAGTCAATACTTTTGAGAATGTACCTGAACTTAAAGTGCATAACTTTAATATAGGAATGCCAATTCCTTATATGTTGTTTACCAAAGGTCTAGCCGAAACGATGAAAATGAATGTCAATCCGGATGAGATGAATTTTCTCTTTGTTTATGCTGCTTACCAATTGCACCAAATCCCTTCACTAGATACGCGCGGATTTTGGATTTATAATCTAATGTCGCAATTGGTTTTACCAAGTAAAATTAAATTTGTTGCCAATTTTAGTTATATCACAGCTAAGGGGAATTATTATTATTTCCTTGCAGAAAAACCTTTTAACAACTCGTTGGATCTTTCCTTCTCAAAGAAGTTTTTTAACGATCGATTGTCTGTTTCAATCAATGTGGATGATTTACTGAACACGAATCGCATTGTTTTCAATTCGGTAAATACTCCTTTATTTTTGACAAGTAAACAAGATACCCGTCGTTTTGGTTTTAGCATTAATTACAAGATTCCAACGAAGAATAAATTGGCGAGAGAAACCCCAATTTTATTGAACAAGGACAAAAAAGAAGATGCTGGAATAATCGGAAATTAAAACAAAAAACCCTGCTAGTGACTAGCAGGGTTTTTCTTTTATACGGAGTTCGGATTATTTTAAGATGTCAAAACTACGTTTTACAAAAGCAGTTAAGGCTTCTCCTTTCAATAAGTTTTGAGACAATTTTGCCAAGTCTAAAGCTTGTTTGATTAAGCTTTCTTGAGTGGTTTTGTCTTCGGTGTTCAAAATGGTTGTTGCCAAATCGGAATTGGTATTTACCACCAAATTGTACATCTCAGGCATAGTACCCATACCAAACATACCACCGCCGCCAGACTGACTCATTTCTTTCATTCTACGCATAAACTCTGGTTGCGTAATAATGAATGGCGCTGATTGACTGTCTAAGGCTTCCAATTGAACGGTATAGGTTTGTTTTGGCACTATCGTTTCAACAACTGTTTTTAAGCTCGTTTGTTCATCATCGGACAATTTAGAAATGGCAGTATCTTCTTTCTTGATTAAATTATCAATATGATCTGAATCCACACGTACAAAACTAATTTCGCTATTATCACCTTCAATCTTTTGGATCAGGTGCGAAATAATTGGTGAATCCAACAACAAGACTTCATATCCTTTTTCTTTGGCAATTTCAATGTAGGAATGTTGTGCTTCTTTGTTACTTGCGTACAAC
>CANHKZ010000026.1 GCA_947461425.1 Flavobacteriaceae bacterium
GCTTGTGCTTTTTTCAAAACAGCAGCGATTCCATTTTTATTAATTGTTTTTACTGTAGATGCAGCTACTCTAAGAGTAATCCATCTATCTTCTTCTGGAAGATAAAAACGCTTTTTAACTAAGTTCACAGAAAATTTTCTCTTAGTTTTGTTCATAGCGTGAGAAACGTTATTTCCTACCATCGCTCTTTTACCTGTAAGGTCACAAACTCTTGACATTATTCTTTATCTTTTATCGTTATTCAAAATCAGGGTGCAAAGAAAAGAAAAATAAACGGATCAAACAAAAAAATTAAAGCACATTTTTTAAAATTTCTTTCTGTAGCCATTCCAAACTCTTAATTACAGCTCTATCTATCACTTTTTCACGGGGTTGCCCAAAATTAAATTCTTCAACAATTACTCCATTTGGTGTAGCCAAAGCAATACAAACCGTTCCTATTTCGGCATCTGCATTCCCTTTTGTCGGACCAGCATTTCCAGTAGTTGCGATGGCGTAATCTGTATGCATCATTTTCTGTACACTTAACGCCATTGCTGATGCAACCTCTTTACTCACAACTGAATGAGTACCAATTAAAGTTTCTGGTATTCCTAAAATATCAATTTTAATAGCAGTATCATAAGCTACAATACTTCCTTTAAAATAAGCCGAAGCTCCAGGAACAGACGCAAGTAGTTGTGCTATTTTACCCCCGGTGCAACTTTCAGCAGTAGCAATAGTTTTATTTTTATCTTTCAAAAGCCTGCCAAGAACTACTTCTATGGTATCTTCCTCTTCGAAACCAACTATAATATCATGGATAATAGCATCCAATGAAACTACATTTTTCGCAATGCTATCTTCTAATTCTTTCTTGTTATTCCCTCTAGCAGTCAAGCGTAAACGCACTCGGCCAGGACTTGGCAAATAAGCTAGCTTTATACATTCGGGTAATTGATTCTCCCAGTCTTCAATTCGTTCCGCAACATGACTTTCGCCTTGACCGTAGGTTAAAATTGTTTTATGAATAATATAGGGCCTTTGGTATTCTTTAACTAATTTAGGAATTACCTCATTTTCTATCAAATATTTCATTTCATAAGGCACGCCTGGAAGTGAAATAAATAAGGTATTGTCTTTTTTAATCCACATCCCCGGGGCAGTTCCCACTTGATTGTGTAAAACGGTACTTTTTGAGGGAACCAAAGCTTGATCTTTATTAATTTGAGAAGCTGTTCTCCCCAATGCCCGTTCAATTAATTCAACCACATGGTTTTCAACGATTGAATTTCTAATTAAAGTATCTTCAAAATACTCACAAAGTGTATGCTTAGTAATATCGTCTTTTGTGGGGCCTAGTCCACCGGTAATTACTACCAGTTCTACTTTGTTTTGAAGTAAAGCAAACGTATCTAAAATATGTTGTTTGTTATCCGAAATAGAAAGCATTTCGTGGGTTTCAATTCCAATTTTATCTAAAGATTTGGCAATGAAACCCGAATTCGTATCTACAATTTGACCAATCAATATTTCGTCACCGATGGTAACTACTGCTGCTTTCATCTTTGCTTTAAATTACAAATTAAAATCTTTCTTAATTTCTTTGATGGCATCTTTCACCTGAGATTTCACGCTTTTATACGTTTCCTTAATGTTCTTTGTTTTACCTTCCGCTTTTGCCCAAGCTTCAATCAACACTATTTCCTCAAATGCGACATGCATTCCTAATAAATCTAATGTAGGTTTAATTTTGTGTGCATAAGCAAATACTTCTTTATGCAATTCCGAATAAATTCCTGTCTTAATTTCTAATAAATCCTTAGGAACTTCGTTTACAAACAAAACTACTATTTGATTTATAAATTCGGTATCGTTATCTGAAAGCGCGTAGACTTTCGAAAGGTTGTAGTGTAATGCCATTATTTTACTTGAATTCTAAATAATTGTTGTCCTTCTAAATACCCCTCCAAAACATCGTTTGGTTTTACTGATGCTACTCCTTCTGGCGTACCTGTAAAAATTATATCGCCTATTTTTAATGTAAAAAACTGAGACACATAAGCTACTAATTCGTCTATTTTCCACAACATCAAACTGGAATTTCCTTTTTGAGCTACTTTGCCATTTTTAATCAATTCAAAATTGACATCACTTAAAGAAGCAAATTGATCTTTGGAAACAAATTCGCCGATGACTGCCGAACCGTCAAAAGCTTTTGCTTTTTCCCAAGGCAACCCTTTATTTTTCAATTGTTCCTGTAAATCACGAGCAGTAAAATCAATTCCAACACTAATTTCGTCATAATATTTATGAGCAAATTTAGGCTCGATATATTTCCCTACTTTATTAATTTTTACAATCAATTCGATTTCGTGATGCACATCATTTGAAAACTCCGGAATTACAAACGGATGTTGTTTCAACAACACAGCCGAGTCTGGTTTCATAAAAACCACTGGTTCTGTTGGACGTTCGTTTTTTAATTCTGCTATATGATTGGTGTAATTTCTACCGATGCAAATAATTTTCATAAATTAGTATATCAATGTCTTACAATAAAATCGAGTTTATTTTGTATTCAATTTTCTTAGTTTTATAGCGGTCAGCACCTTTTTTGTATACAAAGGAAAATCAGCATTTTGAATCCAACTGTAATACCCCGGTTCGGCTTCCAAAACCTTTTCTACTTTAGCTCCTTTGTGTTTGCCAAAGGTGAAAATTTCTTCTCCATCTTTGTCAAAGGCAATCATTCCCGCAAAATCAGCAATCTTTTTTCGGGTTGTAAATTCAGACAAAGATTTTATATCATTTTCTAATTCAGGGTAACGGTCTAATTGCGATTTTAAAATTTCATAGGTCGCCATAGTATCCGCCTCGGCTGTATGCGCATTTTCTAATTTTTTACCGCAATAAAACTTTAATGCGGCACTCAATGTTCGCTCTTCCATTTTATGAAAAACCGTTTGTACATCAACAGAAACTCTATTTTTCATATCAAAATCAACTCCTGCACGCAGCATTTCTTCGGCTAATAATGGAATATCAAAACGATCTGAATTGTACCCGGCTAAATCGCTATCTTTAATCATGTTTTGAACTTGGCTAGCCAATTGCGTAAAGGTAGGCTCATTCGCTACTTTTGCATCATCAATTCCATGAACCGCAGTAGTTTGCGGAGGAATGGGAATAGTAGGATTAACTAACCATGTTTTGCTTTCCTTATTTCCATTTGGAAATACTTTGAAAATTGAAATTTCTACTATTCTATCTTTTCCGATATCAATTCCGGTAGTTTCTAAGTCGAAAAAGCAAATTGGTCTTGTGAGTTTAAGTTCCATTTATTGTTTTTAAAAGATCACAAATATATGGATTTGTAGTGAATGAATTTTTAAAAAAGAAAACCCTTACAAGGAGTTACTTTGAAAGGGCTTATTCAGTATATTAAAAAGTTAATTAAATAGCTGTATTTACATCAAATGCCTCTAAATAATCTGCAACGCGTTTTACAAACATTCCGCCTAAAGCACCATCTACTACCCGATGATCATAGCTATGGGTCAAGAACATTTTTTGGCGAATGCCAATAAAATCGCCTTCAGGAGTTTCTATTACCGCAGGCACTTTACGAATGGCACCTAAAGCTAAAATTCCTACTTCGGGTTGATTGATAATTGGTGTTCCAAAAACACTTCCAAAAGAACCAATATTAGTTACTGTATAGGTACCGCCTTGAGTATCATCTGGTTTTAGTTTACCATTTTTAGCACGATTTCCTAAATCGTTAACTGCTTTTGCCATACCTACCAAATTTAGCTGGTCTGCATTTTTTATGACCGGTACAATTAAATTTCCGTTGGGCAATGCTGCAGCCATTCCAAGATTGATATTTTTCTTTTTAACAATATAATTGCCATCAACTGAAATATTCATTCCTGGAAAATCTTTCAAAGCTTTTGCCACCGCTTGCATAAAGATTGGAGTAAAAGTTAATTTCTCTCCTTCTCTTTTTTCGAAAGTCATTTTTACTTTATCTCTCCATTTAACAATATGAGTTACATCTACTTCTACAAAAGATTGTACATGAGCCGATGTTTGCAATGAAGCCGTCATATATCCAGAAATCAACTTTCGCATTCTGTCCATCTCTACAATTTCATCTTCACCATTAACAGATACCGGCACTGCTTGTGTATTCGGAACACTAGTTGGCGTTGTAATAATTGGATTGAAAGCAGCTGATTTTTGTCTGCTATGTATGTAAGCTAAAATATCTTCTTTGGTTATACGTCCTTCTTTTCCTGAACCTGAAATACTTTCTAATTCAGCAATAGAAATACCTTCTTCTTTAGCAATATTTTTTACCAATGGTGAAAGGAATTTTTCTGAACCTTTAAAATCTGAAACTGGTGCTACAATAGCTTGAGCTACTTCAACTGATTTTTCAATTTCAGCAACAGCGGTAGGGACTTCAACGGTATTTGCAATGACTGTGTTCTTTTCAGAACCGCCTTCAGTTTCTATAATAGCAATTGTTTGTCCCACTTGAACTAAATCATCTTTCACAAATAATTGTTCCACCAAAATACCTGAAACTTCACTTGGCACTTCACTGTCTACTTTATCTGTTGCAATTTCAAGCACAGCATCATCGACCTCAATTTTTTCACCAACTTGTTTCAACCAATTAGTAATTGTTGCCTCTGCCACACTCTCTCCCATTTTTGGAAGTTTCAATTCAAATCTTGCCATAATCTTAACGTAAAAGGTGATTTTGATTTTCTGATTGCAAAATTAGTAAATAATTTTAGTTAAAGGTACGATAAAATCAAAATTACTCTCATTCGAAAACGTTTTTTATCCTTCCTAAAACAAATGAAAATCTATAGTTTCAATCCAAAAGAGTACTTTTGCAAAAAAATTACAGTTGTGAATTATTTATCTGTTGAAAATATCTCTAAATCTTTTGGAGAACGTACCCTTTTTGAAAACATTTCTTTTGGAATCAATAAAGATCAAAAAATAGCCTTTATTGCCAAAAATGGTTCTGGAAAAACCTGTATTATGAAAATAATCAATGGCGAAGACGAACCAGATTCTGGACAGGTTATACTGCGAAAAGAAATCAAAATGGCGTTTTTATCACAAGATCATAATTTACAAGATCATTTAACTATTGAAGAAAGTATTTTTGCATCAGATAACGAAACGCTTAAGGTAATTGAACAATACGAAAAAGCCTTAGAACATCCTGAAGACGAAGAAGCCTACCAAAAAGCTTTCGATAAAATGGATCAATTGAATGCTTGGGATTTTGAAACCCAATACAAGCAAATTCTGTTCAAACTAAAACTAGAAGATTTTAAACTGAAAGTTAAAAACCTTTCTGGGGGACAGAAAAAAAGATTGTCACTAGCCATCATTTTGATTAATCGTCCCGATTTATTGATTCTTGATGAACCTACCAATCACTTGGACTTAGAAATGATTGAATGGTTAGAGAGTTATTTTGCCAAAGAAAACATAACCTTGTTTATGGTAACGCACGACCGATTCTTTTTGGAGCGTGTGTGCAACGAAATCATTGAATTAGACAACGGAAAATTATACCAATACAAAGGAAACTACTCGTATTATTTAGAAAAAAAAGAGGAACGCATCGCGTCAGAAAATGCTAGTGTAGACAAAGCACAAAACCTATTTGTAAAAGAATTGGAATGGATGCGCCGTCAACCTAAAGCAAGAACGACCAAATCCAAATCGCGTCAAGATGATTTCTTTGTAATCAAAGAAAAAGCGCAAAATAGACGTCGTGAAAACAAAGTGGAACTCGAGATCAATATGGAACGTATGGGTAGTAAGATTATCGAACTACACAAAATTTCTAAAAAATTTAAGGATCATGTGATTTTAGATAATTTTAGCTTTGATTTTCAACGTGGCGAACGCATCGGAATCATTGGTAAAAACGGAACTGGAAAATCGACTTTTCTTAATTTATTAACAGGCACTTTGCCTTTAGACGGCGGAAAAGTAATAAAAGGCGATACGATTAAAATAGGGTATTATACGCAGAGTGGTATCAATCCAAAACCGGGTCAAAAAGTAATTGATATCATTAAAGAATACGGTGAATACATTCCACTGACCAAAGGAAAAATTATTTCGGCTGGACAATTATTGGAACGTTTCCTTTTTGACAGAAAAAAACAACATGATTATGTGGAGAAGTTAAGTGGTGGCGAATTAAAACGTTTGTATTTATGTACCGTTTTGATTCAAAATCCGAACTTCTTGATTTTGGATGAGCCTACTAACGACTTGGATATTGTTACTTTAAATGTACTAGAAAGTTTTCTTTTGGACTACCCTGGTTGTTTGCTAGTGGTTTCTCACGACAGGTATTTTATGGACAAAATTGTGGACCATTTATTTGTCTTTAGAGGTGATGGTGTAATTGAAGATTTTCCCGGAAACTATTCAGATTTTAGAGCCTATGAAGATAGTGCCGATGTAGCCCAAAAAGAAGAAAATAAGGCGGAAAAAAAAGATTGGAAACAAAACAATCCAACGGGTAATTTGACTTTCAACGAGCAAAAAGAATATCAAAAAATCGAGAAAGAAATCAAAGATTTGGAGAGTCAAAAAGTCGCTATCGAGCAATTATTCTCTGATGGAAAAGTAGCCGATGCCGACATTGAGAAAAAAGCCAAAGACTTAGAAGAAATCATCCGAAAAATAGAAACAAAAGAAGAACGTTGGTTTGAACTTTCGGCTAAAATAGAATCGTAGTAAACACAAAAAATGAGATTCCGCATAAAATCGTATTTACAATTCCTTTGGCACTCCAAAAACGAACACGGAGTCCATTCTCCTTTTGTATTTCATTTATTGACGCAAGGTTTATATAACAAGCTAATTAAATTACCGGTTGCCGCTTTATCTACTTATAAAGGAATAAATCCGAAAAAGAGTCGATTGCTATACAAAGTCATTCAGTATTTCAGCCCAAAATCCATTTTGATTGTTGGAGATACTACTTTCGAAAAAGAAGTTATATTGTTAGCAAATCCAAAAGCCAAAATTGACATTGACATTGACAATGCTATTTACAACTGTATTTATATTCATTCGCAAGAATTCTCATTACTAACAGATGAAAGAATTGAGCAATTGCTAATCACATCGGAAAATGACAGTTTTTGGATTTTGGAGAATATTCATGCAAATGGAACTACTGAAAAACTTTGGCAAACCCTAAAACAAAATCCAAAAGTAACCGTAACCATTGACATCTATTATTTTGGATTGGTTTTTTTTAGAAGAGAGCAAGTCAAAGAGCATTTTATCATCCGAGCATAATCGCTATTAGATGTAACAAAATTCATTTTCCTACTACTTATGGATTTATTCAAAAGTCTTTCGTACTTTTAAATCCAAATTCAACGCATTTTAATTTCAATAGCAACAATGGCAAATCCATTAATCAAAATAACCAATATTAAACGCGATTTTGTTCTAGGGAACGAAATTGTTTATGTTTTAAAAGGTATTGATTTACAAATCAATAAAGGAGAATACGTAGCCTTAATGGGACCTTCGGGTTCAGGAAAATCAACCTTGATGAATCTTTTAGGCTGTTTGGACACGCCGACTTCCGGGACTTATATATTGAATGGTAAAGATGTAAGCCAAATGAAAGACGATGAATTGGCTGAAATTCGCAATAAAGAAATCGGTTTTGTTTTTCAAACCTTCAACCTTTTACCAAGAACAACAGCATTAGATAATGTGGCTTTACCGATGATTTACGCAGGATATTCCAAATCACAAAGAAATGAAAGAGCAACAGAAGTATTGACACAAGTTAATCTTGCAGACAGAATGGACCACCAACCCAACCAACTTTCGGGTGGACAAAGACAGCGTGTGGCTATAGCCAGAGCTTTGGTGAACAAACCCTCTATCATTTTGGCCGATGAACCAACAGGAAATTTAGATAGTAAGACCTCTGTCGAAATTATGAAATTGTTTGGTGATATTCACGCCAGTGGTAATACCGTTATTTTGGTCACTCACGAAGAAGAAATTGCCGCTTATGCCAATCGAATTATACGTCTGAGAGACGGATTGATTGAAAGCGATACGAGTAAATAAATTCTAACCCATAATCTAAAAATTAAGTAAAATGATGAAAAAACTATTCCTAAATATTGCCGTCTTATTTGTAATTGCAAATGGCCTGGCCCAAGAAAAATTTGAATGGAAAGTCGCTACGGCGAATGGCTATTCGTATAAATATGTAACAAATGACCCTACAAAAGCACGTTTTTACACGCTGAAAAACGGATTGACCGTAATATTGAGTCCAACAAAAAAAGACCCTAGAATTCAAGCTTACATTGCTGTTAAAGCCGGAAGCAAAACAGATCCAGCCACTAATACTGGATTAGCGCACTACCTAGAACATATGCTGTTCAAAGGAACCGATAAATATGGAACTTTAGACTGGTCTAAAGAAAGTATTGAATTGGACAAAATTGATTTGCTATACGAACAATACAACAAATCCAAAGACAGTACAGAACGAAAAGCTATTTATAAAAAAATAGATGAAGTATCCGGCCTAGCTAGTAAATATTCTATTGCCAACGAATACGATAAATTATTATCGGGTATGGGAGCACAAGGTACTAATGCCTTTACTTCTTTTGAGCAAACGGTGTATACCGATGACGTACCAAGTAGCGCAATTGACAAATATTTAGCAGTGCAAGCGGAACGTTTTAGAAATCCTATCCTACGAATATTTCATACCGAATTAGAAGCTGTTTATGAGGAAAAAAATAGATCCCTAGACAATGATGGTCGTAAAGTTTCGGAAACTTTATTTGCCAATTTGTTCAAAAACCACAATTACGGACTTCAAACTACAATTGGTACGGTAGAAGATTTAAAAAATCCTTCCCTAGTTGAAATCAGAAAGTATTTCAATAAATACTATGTGCCTAATAATATGGGGGTAATACTTTCAGGAGATTTCAATCCCGATGAACTAATTGTGAAAATAGACAAAGCTTTTGCCTATATGCAACCAAAACCGATTGATAAATACACTTTCACACCGGAAGCACCTATCACGGCACCTATAATTAAAGAGGTTACTGGTCCAGACGCTGAAAATTTAACCATTGGATTTAGATTACCCGGAAACAAAGATAAAGACATTCTTTTGGCCAACTTAGTAGGACAAGTTTTGACCAATGGAAGAGCTGGTTTACTAGATTTAAACTTGGTAAAAAAACAAAAAATGTTACGAGCAAGTGCTTTCAATTACAGCTTGATTGACTACGGCATTTTATACCTATCGGCTGCGCCAACTACTGGACAATCGTTAGAGGATGCTAAAGCATTAGTATTAGCCGAGATTGACAACTTAAAAAAAGGGAATTTTGATGATGATTTGATTCCTTCCATTATCAACAATATCAAAAAGAATGAAATTTACGAAACAGAAAAATATGGAGATCGTGCCAGTACTTTAATGGATGCATTTACCTCTGAACTAGACTGGAAAGACCAAGTGGCTTATGTAAATGATTTATCAAAAATTAAAAAAGAAGATATTGTCGCTTTTGCCAACAAATATTTAGGAGACAACTATGTAGTCATCTACAAACGAAAAGGAGAAAATCAGAATAAAGTTAAAATTGAAAAACCACAAATTACTCCTGTAGAAACTAATGCGGACAAACAATCTGATTTCTTGAAGCAAGTAAATGCAATGCCTAACATTGCCTCTACGCCCGTATTTTTGGACTACAATAAGGACATTGAAAAGTCGAAAATTGGTAAAGCAGAGGTGCTGCATGTTGCCAATAAAGACAATGAAATTTTTCGCTTGCGTTACCGTTATAAAATTGGTTCATTGAATGATTTGAAACAATCAATAGCTTCACAATACATTCAGTTTTTAGGAACAGATACGATGACTGCGGAGCAAATTTCGAAAGCATTTTATAAAATCGCTTGCAACTTTAGCGTCAGTACTGGAGAGGAATATACAACTGTTAACATCGAAGGACTTCAAGAAAACTTTGAAAAAGCGATAAAATTATACGAAGAAGTTATAGCTAATGTCAAGCCTGACGAGGCAGCTCTAAAAGCTTTAAAATCGAGAATTACCAAAACAAGAAAAGACAATAAAGCAAATAAAGGTGCAATCCTAAACGGATTAACTAGTTATGCAATATATGGTTCGAAAAACAAGTTTAACAATACACTTAGCGACGCAGAAATCACTGCGATGCCATCACAAGAACTAATGGATCGCATAAAAAACCTTAATAATTATGAGCAAACGATTATTTATTACGGTCCAACTCCCTTAAAATCATTAGTTGCTAAATTGAGTTTAGTGCACAAAGTGCCTACTAGTTTTGCGATTCCGCCGGTTGCTAAATCATTCAAACAAATTCAGCAAACTAAAAACGAAGTTTTGTTTACTGATTATGATATGGTTCAAGCAGAAACCCGTTGGATTCGAAACACAGAAAAATACGACGAAACAAAAAGTCCGATGGTAACTGTTTTTAATAATTATTTTGGAGGCGGAATGGGTTCTGTTGTATTTCAAACCATCCGAGAAAGTAAAGCACTTGCCTACAGTACTTATGGATACTACATAAATCCTCAAAAGCAAGAGGATGATTACTACATGTTAGGTTACGTAGGCAGCCAAGCCGATAAGTTTAATGATGCAACTATTGCAATGAATGAGCTATTAACCACATTACCCGAACTAGCTGTAAACCTCGATCTTGCAAAAGCTCAAGTCAAAAAAGACATTCAAACCGAAAGAATTACACAAGATAATATAATCTACAATTATTTGTCGTCTAAACAATTAGGGCTAAAAGAAGATCCAAGAAAAAAAGTGTATAGCAATGTTGATGCTATTTCGATGACAGATCTCAAAAATTTTCACAGTCAAAATCTATCAGGAAAATCATATACTTACGCAATCGTAGCTTCAGAAAAGAAAGTGCCTATGGATGAATTGAAAAAATTAGGAGAGGTAAAGAAAATTTCTTTAGAAGAACTTTTTGGATACTAAACAGGTTATGAAAAACAAAGACTGACTTAATGCAGTCTTTGTTTATTCTTTTAATAGGTGCAAGTATTTTACGTAATTTAAAACGCAGTTTAATGTCTATTTTAAAATAATGAAAATCTATACAAAAACAGGAGATGGAGGGGTTACAGCATTGTTTGGAGGACAAAAAGTGCCAAAGAATCACGATAGAATTGAAAGCTATGGAACTGTAGATGAATTGAACTCTTACATAGGTTTGATCAGAGATCAAGATATTAATTCGCACTACAAAACCATTCTTATCGAAGTACAAGACCGTTTATTTACTGTAGGCGCTATGCTCGCAACTCCTCCTGAAAAGGAATTGTTGAAAAACGGAGAACCTCGATTAAAAAAATTAGGTATTGTTGCCTCTGATATAGAATTTTTAGAAAAAGAAATAGACAATATGGAAGAATCGCTTCCGCCAATGACACATTTTATTTTGCCTGGAGGGCATTCAACGGTGTCACATTGTCATATTGCACGTTGCATATGTAGGAGAGCTGAACGTCTTACGGTACATTTAAGCCATAACGAACCCATTTCAGAAATAGCAATCCAATATTTAAACCGACTTTCTGACTATCTTTTTGTCTTGGCACGAAAGTTGTCTAAAGATTTAAATGCCGAGGAAATACAATGGATTCCCAGAAAATAAAACTTTTTTTGTGACTTAAAAAGTACGCAAAAATGGAAACGAAAATGAAAACAAAAAAACGTTCTTAACTTTTAATAAAAATAAATCATTTTTTACTTGCCTTTTTCAGTAAAAAATTTATTTTTGCACTAAACTAAATCGACAAAAGATGTATTGGACATTAGAATTAGCATCTTATTTAAGCGATGCACCGTGGCCTGCTAACAAAGACGAACTTATTGACTACGCTATTAGAGCAGGAGCTCCATTAGAAGTAGTAGAAAACCTTCAATCTATAGAAGATGAAGGTGAGATATATGAATCAATGGAAGAAATTTGGCCAGATTATCCTACGGACGAAGATTATCTTTGGAACGAGGATGAATATTAAAAAATAAACCAAAGAAAAAGTCTCAAAAGAGGCTTTTTTTTTGGTTAAATTAGACTTTTATAAAAAATATAGAAATACAAAAAATATTATGAGTTTCATCAATAGCATTATTAAAATATTTGTCGGTGATAAATCACAAAATGACGTTAAAGCTTTACAACCTTATCTTGTTAAAATTAAAGGATTTGAAAGTAGCTTATCGACATTATCCCATGACGAATTAAGAGCTCGTACTACTTTTTTTAAAGAAAAAATCCAACAAGCGCGCGCTGAAAAAGATGCCAAAATTGCATCGCTTAAACAAGAAGTAGAAACCATCATTGATATTGATCAAAGAGAAGATATCTATTTGGCTATTGATACTTTAGAAAAAGAAGCTTACGATATTTCTGAAAAAACTTTGATGGAAATTCTTCCTGAGGCGTTTGCGGTAGTGAAGGAAACAGCTAGACGATTTAAAGACAACGTACAAATTGAAGTTACAGCTACACCAAAAGACAGAGAATTCTCTGCTACTAAAACCTATGTTACTTTAGACGGCGAAAAAGCGGTTTGGGCAAATTCATGGAATGCCGCTGGTAAACAAATTACTTGGGACATGATCCACTATGATGTGCAATTAATTGGTGGAATGGTATTGCACGAAGGAAAAGTAGCCGAAATGCAAACAGGAGAAGGTAAAACCTTAGTTGCAACACTTCCTATTTACTTGAATGCCTTAACTGGAAACGGCGTACATTTAGTAACTGTGAATGATTATTTAGCAAAACGTGATAGCACCTGGAAAGCTCCTTTGTTTGAATTCCACGGAATGACGGTGGAATGTATTGATAATTACCAACCAAGCTCGGAAGAGAGAAAAAGGGCCTATGACGCCGATATCACTTACGGAACCAATAATGAATTTGGTTTTGATTACTTAAGAGATAATATGGCACATTCGCCAGAAGATTTAGTACAACGCAAACACAATTATGCGATTGTTGATGAGGTAGATTCTGTTTTAATTGATGATGCTAGAACACCCTTGATTATCTCTGGACCAGTTCCGCAAGGAGATCGTCACGAATTCAACGAGTTAAAACCAAAAATTGAGAACTTAGTTAATTTGCAACGACAATTAGCAAATGGATTTTTGTCCGAAGCCAAAAAATTAATCAAAGAGGGCAACACTAAAGACGGAGGTTTCCAATTATTGAGAGCCTACAGAAGTTTGCCAAAAAATAAAGCCTTAATTAAGTTCCTATCGGAAGAAGGCGTAAAACAATTACTTCAGAAAACCGAAAACCAATACATGCAAGACAACAAACGCGAAATGCATTTGGTTGACGAAGCCTTGTATTTTGTAATTGAAGAAAAAAACAACCAAGTAGAATTGACTGATAACGGAATCCAATTCTTATCTGGAGATACGGATTCAGAGTTTTTTGTCCTTCCAGACATTGGAACGGAGATTGCGGCTATCGAAAAACAAAAACTAGAAGCCGATGCAGAAGCGGAAGCCAAAGAACGTTTGTTCCAAGATTTTGGGGTAAAAAGCGAGCGTATTCATACTCTAACACAGCTTTTAAAAGCCTACACCTTATTCGAAAAAGACGTAGAATATGTTATCATGGAGAATAAAATCCTGATTGTAGACGAGCAAACGGGTCGTATTATGGACGGTCGTCGTTATTCTGACGGATTACACCAAGCCATTGAAGCTAAAGAAAATGTAAAAATTGAAGCGGCTACACAAACTTTTGCTACGGTTACTTTACAAAACTACTTCAGAATGTACAACAAACTGGGTGGAATGACTGGAACTGCAGTTACTGAAGCAGGTGAACTTTGGCAAATTTATAAATTAGACGTAGTTGAAATTCCGACCAACAGAGGAATGTCAAGAATAGATAAAGATGATTTTATTTACAAAACAACTCGTGAAAAATTCAACGCGGTTATTGAAGATGTTTCGGAGTTATCAAAAGCAGGACGACCGGTTTTAATTGGAACTACCTCTGTTGAAATCTCCGAATTACTAAGCCGAATGTTAAAAATGAGAGGTGTTGCGCACAATGTGTTGAATGCTAAAATGCACAAACAAGAAGCGCAAATTGTTGAAGAAGCAGGTAAACCAGGAGTAGTAACTATTGCTACCAATATGGCGGGTCGTGGAACAGATATTAAATTATCTCCAGAAGTAAAAGCGGCAGGAGGTTTAGCCATCGTAGGAACAGAGCGTCACGATTCACGTCGTGTTGACCGTCAGTTACGAGGTCGTGCAGGACGTCAAGGAGACCCTGGAAGTTCTCAATTCTACGTTTCGTTAGAAGACAACTTGATGCGTTTGTTTGGTTCTGAAAGAGTAGCCAAAGTAATGGACAGAATGGGATTAGAAGAAGGAGAAGTAATTCAACATTCGATGATGACCAAATCCATTGAACGTGCTCAGAAAAAAGTAGAAGAAAACAACTTTGGAGTGCGTAAACGTTTGTTAGAATACGATGATGTCATGAACGCACAACGTGAAGTGGTATACAAACGTCGTCGTCATGCCTTGTTTGGCGAACGTTTAAAATTAGACATTGCCAATATGCTATACGATACTTGTGAAGTGATTGTATCCGAAAATAAAGTGGTAAATGATTTCAAAAATTTTGAATTCGAATTAATTCGATATTTCTCGATTACGTCACCAATTTCCCTAGCAGAGTTTGATAAATTATCAGATGTTGAACTAACGGGAAAAATTTACAAAGCAACTTTAGAATTCTATACAGAAAAAACAGAAAGAAGTGCCAGAGAAGCCTTCCCTATTATCAAAGGGGTTTACGAAGATAAAAACAATCAGTTTGAGCGTATTGTAGTGCCTTTTACAGACGGAATCAAAACCTTGAATGTCGTTACCGACTTGAAGAAAGCTTACGAGACACAAGGAGCCCAATTAGTGGCTGATTTTGAAAAAAACATCACTTTGTCTATTGTGGATGAAGCTTGGAAAAAACACTTGCGCAAAATGGACGAATTGAAACAATCCGTTCAATTAGCGGTTCATGAACAAAAAGATCCGTTGCTAATATACAAATTAGAAGCTTTCAACTTGTTCAGAGCCATGCTCGACAATGTGAACAAAGAAGTGATTTCGTTTTTATTCAAAGGCGATTTGCCAGCGCAACAAAATGCTCCTAAAATTGAAGAAGCAAAACAGGTCCGTCAAAAAGAAAACTATAAATTAAGCAAAGACGAATTGCCAAATAGCGAAAACCTAAACCACGAGGCGGGACAAACACAACAACGTCAAGTAACCGAAACAATCGTCAGAGATATGCCTAAAATCAATCGTAACGATACTGTAACGATTCAAGAAGTAGCTACAGGAAAAACTGAAACCATGAAATACAAAAAAGCTGAAAGCTTAGTGACTTCTGGTCAATGGGTTATTGTGAACGACTAATCGTTTAACTATTCTATAAATAAAAAATCCTCAATTAGTAATTGAGGATTTTTTTTGTAGCAATATTTTTCTATTCAGTAACACTTCTCATAGAAACTACTTAATGTTTTTATCATTTGAAACCAAAACGAAAATACTATACGAATGTAGTAATGCAATAACTAAATTACTTATTAAAACAGGATTATATATTGTGCCTACCATTATTGGACTTAATACTTTATATATTACTTGAACGGAAAATAGAGCAATTACTAACTTAGCATCAAATTTGTATAGCAATACACAAGACAAAATAAGAATTGCCAAATAAATCGCAAGAAGTATCCCTCTTGCAGGCGATTCAACTCCGTACGATTCTATAGCCCAATTACTATTTAATAGCAAGCCCGAACTTACCGGAATTAAAACCAATATATTTAGCACAAGTGATAGTTTTGGAAAAAATAGTTTTTTGAAAGTCATAATCTATATTATCTTAGATATAATTAAAAGTAGTCCAAATTTACTAAATTAATCATTATTCAATCTTCCAAATCGAAATTTGAAATGGCTCCATTACATTCATTTTCTGTAATTGCTGTTTTGGGTTTACAACATCTTGTGTTGGGTTTTTAAAATCAGAATATACAAACTCTTGAATTGAATCCGATAAATTTACAGCAACCAAAATAGTATTATTTCCTTCTTTTCTATAAAAACTAAATACAGAAGCCGCATTATTTTGGACATTTTCATAGCGCCCTTTGGCTAATGCAATACTACTTTGTTTAATACTTATTATTTTTTTATAAAAATTAAATAAAGAATTCGGATCTTTTATTTGTTCCTCCAAAGAAATACCATCATTAGATTTTTGATTTTTATTTGTCCACCAACTACCCGTATTTTTATACCAAAAAGCCATTCCTTTACCTTCTCCAGATTGGTACCAATCAAATGCTTCACGACGTCCAATATCATTTCCATCCGTGTTGCTATACGAATTAGCTTTTCCTTGCATTCCAATTTCTTGTCCATAATAAATCGAAGGAATACCACCTATAAGTAGCATTAAAACTGCTGCTACTTTTTGTTTCTTAAAATTAGGTTCTAAAGAAGCAAAGCGATCCAAATCGTGGTTTTCAATAAATAGTAATTGATCTTTTCCTTTTGGTGTTTTAGTTAGGAGTATATCTGCATTTTGGATGAGTTGTTGTTTGTCAAAAGAAAGGATAGCTTGCTTTAAACCAAAACCAAACATTCTGTCTACAGTTGCTTTTTCGAAATAATCAAAACCATAGTCGTTCCAATCCGCTTGTTCAGCAACAATATTAATTTTTGGATTTACTTTTTTGATCTCTGCAATTAAAGGTTTCCAAAACTGAGTAAACAGATTGGTCAAAGTGGGTTTGCCATCCAAATGATCCATGGCATGATCCAATCTAAATCCGTCCACACCATCATCAAATTTGCCGTCCTTATTTGGATCCATAAAAAAGGTAAACAGTTCAATGTTGTAGTCTAAAACTTTAGGGCTCTTAAGATTTACAGTAGTTGCTTTTACAATAGAACCATCATAACTTTTCAATTCACGTAAATCAAAAACCATTGTAGCTGGTGTTTTGTGCTCAGCATCATCAAACAATAAATAATCACTGTATTCCGATTTGAGGTTACCAACAGCTTCTTTCCACCAATCATGTTTAGAGGTTACATATTGAGTTTCCATATCCATGTATATTTTCATTCCTCTTCTATGTACATCTTTAACTAAAGCGATGTATTCTTCCATAGTTCCAAACTCAGGATCTATTTTCTCAAAATCATTTGCAAAATAGTTGTGATAACAATCGGCTTCGTATAGTGGCAAAAGCATAATTGAAGTAACACCCAACTCTTGAAGATAATTTAGTTTTTGACGAAGTCCATTTAGATCGCCATTCAAATCCCCATTGCTATCATAAAAACTACGTTGACAAACGTGGTAAATTACTTCGCCTTTGGAAGCATGAGTATTCTTATTTTGTGCCCAAATTAAAGATGTAGAAGCTAGTAAAAGTGTTAATAATAGGTATTTTTTCATTGTTTATTTTTTAAAAACTTAGTTGTCGTAAAATTGTTTTACCAAATGGAATAAGTGTAATATTTTCAATTTGATGGGTAGTGGTATTTTTGGCTTTGATCATAATTTGGCCATTATTAAATTTGGCTTGGTTACCATCAATAAATTGGTAGCGAATCCTATTTTTTGGTGTATAAGTTAAATCACTAAAATTAGCTAAATAGGTTTTTCCTTTATACTCTATTGCCTCAATAGATTTAGCATAGAACAAAGCGCCATAACTGAAATATTTTTCTTTATTAGTATCTTCTTTAACTTGAATATTCGTTTCAAATTCAATTTGAATTTTATCTACAGTACCCATTTTTCTATTAATAATTATGAAATCGTTTTCCAAAAGGTAGCTTTCATTAGTTATCACATTAGATGCCCAAGATGGTTTTCTAATTTTAATTATAGGTTGGGCATAATTAGGATTTGAAATATTGAAAGTGAATTTATTTTGGTAGGGGTATTCGGTAATGGTTTCAATTTTAATTGGTTGATTTTCAACTTTTGTCTCCATTAAATTGGGCATTAAAAGCATATTAACCAATCCATTTTCTCCTTCCTTCATCCACGCTTTTTCTAAGAAATAAGGTGTAATTCTACCCGCATTAGGATTACAACAAACAGCAGCATCTTGATGGGCTGGCGAATATTTATATCGAGTTTGTTTTCGATTCGGTTCAACTTCGCCATTTTTAGTACCTTCCATTCCATACGAATTATCTGTTTTTAAATAAGCAATAAGAGAATGATTTGGATTTCTAGATCCCTGAGCCGCGTTATAGAAAATAGTTTCAATGGCTTCTGCCGTTTTTGGATCTCCTTGTTTTTGTAACAAAACAGAATAGCTATCCAATAATTCATGCAAAGAGCAGTATTCATAACCGGTAGTAGTCGCATCAGCATTTCTTTCAGCTATCCATTCATCACCTATAGCACCTCCAGTTAAGGTTGTAGCTTTTTCAATGCGTTGAATGTAAATTTGCAATGCTTTTTGTAATTCAGTATTCTTTGACGCATAAGCCGCCACAATTAATGGTCTTAAATGCTCATAGGTGTGAACTCCATGCGATTGTAATTTGTAATTTGGATTAAAAATATTCGGTAATTGAACATCTTTTTCAGATTGGTACGTTTTACTAAAATCTAAAAATAAAAAAAGTGCATAATCGGTATATTTTGTATCTCCTGTAATTTGATACATTTTATCCAAAACATCTGTAAATGTCAATCCATGAGACACACCTCCATTAAATTGATTACCAGAAAAATAGGGGCTAGATGTTCCAATTGGATAGTTGGTCATAACATTATCTACGGCTTTAACTATTGCATCCCAAACTCTACCATCTTTAGTGAATTCGTAATACGCTAACAATCCACGATACATAGTTGCTTTAGACCAAAGCTCTCCATTTTCTGAATTGAATTTATAGCGTAATTCTTTATCATAAATTCCGATGTAGCCGTCATCATCCTGCGTTTTTAAAACTCCTTGAATGTAGTTTTCTACTTTTTTAAGCCCTTCTTTATCATCTAAAAGCAGTACATTCCTGATGTAACCATCCCACCAGTTCGATTGGGTTTCACTATTCCACCATTTGTACTGTTCGCTCCCTTCTGTATCACCTTCCTTATTATTTCCTAAATCTTTAACAACACTGTGTTTGTGTAGCCTTGCAGAACTATAAATAGGATCATTAATCAAATCAGGCACAATTCGATCTAGATTACCTACAAAACCTACAACATCTTTTTGCATTTGTGTTTTGATCCAACCAGAGGGTTTTACAGAACCGAAAGGCAATAGTTGATACTTTTCATGTTGATGTTGGGCATTCAAAACAAGAGCAAATAATCCAACAATAAGTATGGTAATCCAGTATTTTTTTTTAGTTATATTTTCCATAATTCATTGATTTCTTCAAGTGATTTATTTTTTGTTTCTGGGATGTATTTATAAATAAAGTAAATTGAAAACAAGCAGATAATTGAAAATAAGTAAAATGGGAAAGCCCCATTAAAGTGATCTATCAACCATTGATTTTCGATTAAGCTTGGAAAGACTTGAGTTACTACAAAATTAGCAACCCATTGAATAAAGACACTAATGGCTAGAGCTAAACTTCTAATTTTATTTGGAAAAATTTCTGATAATAATACCCATACTATAGGTCCCCAAGAAATACTAAAAGCGCCCATAAATAGTAGTAAAAAAGGTAAGACCCAATTTCCAACAGCGTCATAATATATGAATAGCCCAACAGAAGCTAAGGCAATTGTCATTGCAACTGAACCAATGAACAATAAGGGTTTTCTACCCATTTTATCTACTAATCGAATTGCTAATAAAGTAAAAATTAAATTCACAACCCCAAGAATACTAGTTTCTAATAGCGAAACATTGGTAGAACTTCCTAAACTTTTAAAGATTTCTGGAGCATAGTACAATATCGCATTAATCCCTGTTAACTGCTGCAAAACTGAAAGTCCAATACCAACAAAAAGTACCTTTTTATAAATTGGGTTACTTAAATTTTTCCACTGGTTTTTATCTTCCTGGTGTAATGAACTTTGAATTTCAGATTGAACTTGAGCCGCCTCTTCTTTTGTGTTTAATTGTTGAAGAACAGCAATAGCTTTATTTGTTGCTCCTTTTTGGAATAGCCATCTAGGACTTTCTGGAATAAGAATAATAAAAATTAGAAATAAAAGGGACGGAATAATTTCAGAGCCAAACATCCAACGCCAACCGATGTTCAAATTCCAAATAGCATCACCTTGTAATGCTATAAAGTAATTTACAAAATACACTACAACAATACCTATAACAATAGCTAATTGATAATTTCCTACCAATGCACCGCGTCTTTTGGGTGGTGCAATTTCGGCGATATACATAGGAACTACCATAGAGGCAATACCAACACCAATACCTCCAACTATTCGAAATAATACAAACATGGTGAATGAAGTGGGAAATGCTGTTCCTATAGAATTTAAAATAAAAAGTATGCCAGTGATTACCATAGTAACTTTTCTACCAAATTTGTCACTTAAAAAATCAGAGAAAAAAGCCCCAATTAAACAGCCAACTAACGCACTTGAAATTGCCCAACCTGTTTCAACTGGAGACAAATGGAAAAATTCAGTTAAGTTACCAATAGCTCCAGAAATTACAGCCGTGTCATAGCCAAACAACAAACCACCTAAAGCGGCGCTTAAAGCTATAAATGTTATTTTATTAGAGTTAGTCATTTTGTAAAAGATTAAGTTGTAAATATTGCATCATACGAATATTGTTATCCCATTGATTAGATAAAGGTTCTTTTGAGAATGGTTTTTCAGGCATATACGGATACGGCCCACATTCAGGGGTAATCAACATTTCAGTTAATCCCCTCTTCTCTTGCATCGAAATAATTTGTTTCCACCATAAGAGATATCGTTCCAGATAACTATTCCATTCTGGAGCAAAGGGATCGTTAACTTGAGGACTTTGTTCAAATCCTATTCGAGCATGAATGTGTTTAATTTTTGGAAATATTTTAGTTAAAATCGTTTCTTGATCTTCAAGATTACTTTCGGAAACAACGCCAAAATGAGAAAGATCCCCTATTAATTTAAGATTGGGGAATAAGTCCAAATAATTAAGTAAGGTTTTCGCATGAAATGAAAATCGACCTCTATGAGTTTCATGTAAAATAGGAATATCAGACGATTTTGAAATTTGATTAGTTAGTTCCAATATTTTTGAATTTTCACCAAAGTCAAAATAATCTTTTCCTGTATGAGAATTTATTGCATTTGGCCTTAATGAAACTAAAAAATGTAACCTTTCAGATACTCTTTGAAAATAGGATTCGTATGTTTCTATTCTATTAGGTAACACTTGTTGAGCAACAAAAATAAATTTAGGATGCGTTGATTTTCTAATTGACTGCAACTCCAATAAAAACTCTTCAATAAAAGAGGTATCATCCGGAAAATTAATTTCTATTCCGTCAAATCCATTCTTGATAACCAAATCCAAAAACGATTTAGCCGAAAGATGTTCACATCCCCAATAAGTGCATAAATACTTAATATTCATACAAAATAGGATTAATAGGAGAATTAATAATTTCACCAATAGAAGCACCTGGACACCAAGTATTCCAGTCATGTATTTGATTTTTATTTTCAGGATTCTTTAATTTCATATCTTTATCCATATAAATGACAGTCATTACTTTACGCATTTGATTAGTCACATTGGCGCCAGCTCGATGGAAAACCCACCCAGAATGAAAGCTAATTTCGCCTACATCAAAAGGCTCAATCACATGTTTAAAATCTGTAACACGTAATTTGTTTTGGATTAATTCCTCGCTTTGATCTCCAATCTCCAACTCACGTCCTTCTACAATTGTATGACTGCCTGCGCTAAATTCTAAGGGGCCCATTTCTAATGGAGTCGCTTGTAAAGGAATCCAAGCAGTAACTGTTTTATCTGTTTCTAATGGCCAATAATATTGATCGGCATGCCATGGTGTAATTCCACCACCACCTTCTTTAAACAAAGCTTGATCGTGATATAAACGAACCCCATCTACCTCCATTAAATCAGAGGCAATTTTTGCAATACGCTTACTAAAAACTAATGCTTTAACAATGTTATTTTCTATCCACAAATTAAATAATTGTAAAAAAGCTTTTCCATAAGTTGATCTATCTTCAAGGGCTTTATCCTCTTGATTCATTATATTAACTTGACAAGTAATAGCATCGTTAAAGAACATCAAAGTCTCCTGGTTAAGAACTTCTTTTAATTTTATATAGCGATACTTTTGATAGAAATGAATTTGTTCTTGAGTTAACTCATAAGGTTGAGTTAGAAACTCGGTGATAGTATTTGGTAGCGTAGTCATAGTATAAAATAAATAAATGTTTAACCTTTCAAAAATAAAATTTGAAACAAAGGTAAAAGCAACTTATTTTTTCAGAATATAACACTATATTGAATTTTTACATACTTTAGTATTAAAATATATAAAATATAAGGTTATCATGAAGCCCGTTTTAGAAAACATTAGTAATTATCTTCAAGATTCAAGCTTCTATGCTTATTCCTATACGACTACATCTTTTGATTTTAAATGGCATTTTCACCCAGAATATGAACTTACTTTCATAGTTAAAGGTAATGGACATCGTCTTGTTGGAAATAGTCATCAAGAATTCTCAGATAATGATTTTGTTTTAATCGGACCAAATATCCCGCATACATGGGTTGGAAAAACAAAAGGTAAAAAAGAATTTGAAGCAATCGTTATCCAATTCACCTCAGAATTTGTAGAACAAATTGTTGGGTTTAAAGAGTCAAAACAAATGAATTCCCTATTTGAATCATCCAATTATGGAATCGCTTTTAACGAAGACCTACCAAATGAAATAAAAACAATATTATACGATATAATAAATTCGAAAGGAATTGATAAAGTATTAAAATTAATAAGTCTTCTTAATAAACTTACCCATTGTAAATCATCTACGATTTCAACTACCTTATACAAGTATCAGATTAACAAAAAAATTGAAACAAGAATAAACAGGGTTTGTCTATATCTTGAAAATAACTTTTCAAAAAAAATAACCCTAAAAGAAATAGCTGACTTAGTGTATATGTCAGAAAGTAATTTTTGTAAATTTTTTAAAAAATCAACAGGAAATACTTTTTCAGATTACTTAAATGAGTTAAGAATAAATGAAGTATGTAAACTTTTAATCCATTCCGATGATACCATTAAAAACATAGCACATAACTGTGGCTTTGAATCTTTAAGTTATTTTAATAGAGTATTTGTAATTAAAAAATCTACTACCCCATCCAAATATAAAACACATCACTCCAAAAAGTAATAAAACAAAAAACCCGAGGCGTTAGCCGAACTGGCGGAGCAAAGGCGACATTTGAGCTTAAGAGGAGGAAGCCCAGTGGGCTTCAGGTATAAACAAAAAACCCTGTTTCTAACGAAACAGGGTTTTAAAAGAATCTGGCTCGAGCAAAGCGAATAGGCGGAGCAAAGGCGACGAACCGAGCCCTAAGGGCGAACACGTCGATCCATTATAAAAAAATAAGCCTTGTCTTTTCAGACAAGGCTCACTAAAGAAAGGCGACGACATACTCTCCCACATAACTGCAGTACCATCTGCGCAGGCGGGCTTAACTACTCTGTTCGGGATGGGAAGAGGTGAGCCCCGCCGCAATAACCA